>CAZHGO010000001.1:0-71241 GCA_964532185.1 uncultured Candidatus Saccharibacteria bacterium
CTCCGCCTTCATCTTCTGGATGATACACATCATCACATTTATACACAAATTCCGCGGTGTCAGAAATCACCAAAAAACCATGCGCAAATCCACGGGGTATCATTAATTGTTTTTTATTTTCAGCCGAAAGCAATATCCCAGTCCACTTGCCATAAGTATCGGAACCCTCACGAAGATCCACCGCCACGTCAAATACTTCACCAGAAATTACACGAACCAATTTTGCTTGTGGATGTTCTTTTTGGAAATGGAGCCCTCTTAAAACGCCCTTTCTAGAAGAAGACTGATTATCTTGCACAAAATTATAATCAAGCCCAGCTTCTTTAAATTCTTCTTCAGAATAAGTTTCCATAAAATAGCCCCGCTCATCACCATAAACGGAAGGCTCTATTACATACACCCCTTCAATTTCAGTCATTTCAAATTTGAACTTTCCCATTAATCCATCAACCCTCCCTCAGCGACTTTAAGAAGATGCTGACCATAGGCAGTCTTTTTGTATCTATCTGCTGCTTCAAGTAGCAACTCTTTAGAAATCCAACCGTGTTTATAGGCAATTTCTTCTGGTGCCGCAATTTGCACACCTTGGCGCTTTTGTACTACCCGCACAAAATCCGCTGCATCAGAAAGCGAATCTACCGTACCGGTATCCAGCCAGGCAAATCCACGCGAAAGCAGCTGTACATCAAGAAGCCCACTTTCCATATACATTTCATTGAGCGTGGTGATTTCAAGCTCACCTCTATCTGATGGCTGCACTTGTTTTGCTCGTCCAGCCACATCACCGGGATAAAAATAAAGTCCGGTTACTGCATAATTACTCTTTGGTACTTCTGGTTTTTCTTCAATCGAAATCGCTTGACCATTTTTATCAAATTCTACAACTCCAAATCTCTCCGGATCGTTCACATAATAGCCAAATACCGTAGCTCTGCCATTATCAGCGTTTTTTACCGCAGTATCTAACATCTCATTAAAACCAGACCCATAGAAAATATTATCACCCAAAATCATTGCACATGGCTCACCTGCAATAAATTCTTCACCCAGAATAAATGCCTGTGCCAAGCCATCTGGTGAAGGCTGTACTTTATAAGACAAGTTTAACCCTATAGAAGAACCATTACCAAGAAGTCTCTCAAAATTTGGCAAATCGTCTGGCGTAGAAATAATCAAAATATCTCTAATTCCAGAAAGCATTAAGGTAGTCAGAGGATAATAAATCATCGGTTTGTCATAAACCGGCAACATTTGTTTAGAAGTTCCAAGTGTTAGTGGATAAAGTCTAGTTCCAGACCCACCAGCCAGAATAATTCCCTTCATTAAATAACTCCAATTATTTATTTAATTATACCATATTTACGACTTATTCGCTCTACTTCCATTTCCATCCACCTCTTAACAGTAGCATCCAAATCATAATGTTTTTTAAAATATTCGTGCATCCTTTTAACTTCTTCCACATGCTCTTTTCCTCGCTTAGTTGCACTTTTTCCATGCACCCTAAACAAATTTAAAGATTTTCTATTGTAAAAGATTTTTCCATCCTGAAGTAATCTCGCATAAAGATACCAATCCCCTACTTGTTCAAATTTACTTGCTTGTTTCAGATATTCCAAAAGCACCGGCATATTTTTAAACACTACCGCCGATACGTTCGGAATCGCACACCTAATCGCCATAATTTCTTCAATTTCTTGTTCACCTGGACGAATATAGCTTTTATTATAATGTCCCGTTCCCTCTTTATCTCTAGAACGCCGAAAATTCGGCATCATCAAAATACCGTATTTATTGATAATTGCTGATTCAGAATAAGCCAAAACCACTTCCGAATCTTTTTCAAACCCCTGCATCACTTCCGCCAAAAAATCCCTCCTCGCAATGTCATCCGCTTCTGCAATCCAAATATAATCACCAGTTGCCACTTCTATCCCTTTAATCCACTGCAAAATTGTCTTACCAGTATTCTTCTTGTTCCAAATCAACTTTATTTTCATCGAGGGCTTCAAACGTCCAGCCTCCGCTGCCATTTTTTTAATCATAGTTTTGCTATTATCAGAAGACGCATCGTCCAAAATAATCAATTCATAAATCGGATACGATTGCTGAGCAATTGACATAATTCGCCATTTTAGATATCTTGCATAATTATAATTCGGCACAATTACTGAAACTTTTTTTGCTACTTTCTTCTTCGTTCTTTTTTCTCTATCCGAAAAGCTCATAAGCCTCCTCCACTTGTTTTATAAAATTTTTACCATAATAATTTTCTAAAACATAGTTTCTAGCACTCTTAGCCATTTTTTGGTTTATGGCAGGGTTATTATAAAGATAATCTATTTTTTCATACCATTCACCAAACTTTGCCAAAAGCCCATCCTTACCATCAGAAATTGCTCTAGAAAATGTATAGGTTGGTGATGCAATCGTAGTAGTTTCTACTGCAGCTGCCTCAAAAAATTTCAATTCCGATTTAGAGTTGGTAAAATCGTTTATTACAAGTGGTGCAATATTCACATCTACTTTTGACATTAATTCCTGCAATTTCAAATAATCAACCAGTCCAACCACTTTTACCTGGCCAGTTTTTACCATCTCCTTCATTTGCCCCGAAAGCTCCATACACCCAACCATCATAAATTTTACATCATCATGTTTTTTCAAAAATTTCACTAACTCCGACTCCACCATTTTAAAATCCCTTAAGTGTGTTGGCGAACCAGAAAAATATCCTATTACAAAACCATCATGCTCTTTCTCTCTCAAACATTTTTCCGAGACTTTCAATTGCTCTTCATTCAAAGAATTCGGAATCACCACGCAAGGTTTTTTAAAACTTTTTTTCAACTTTTTAGCCAAAAAATCATTTGTCGCGATAAAACCATCCACTTTTTTAGCAATTCTCCGAATTCCCCAAATATACCCCATCCAATATAGTCTACTTTTTTCCTGCACCGATTCCATTAAAACACCTAAATCCCGATAATCAAATACCAAATCATCCAAATCAAACAATACTTTTATCCCACATTTTTTCATCTTCCTAATCATCCTAATCAACCCGTATTTCTTACCAGTCTGCCGGACTATTACCACAATCTTCACTTTCTCAAGATATTTTTCTATCATTTTTAGTTCGTGGGTCAAAAATCCCACTACTACCCATTTTTTGCTACCTCTAATAGCCGCTTCAATATTGCTATATCGATAACGATATTGATTATTATTTTCGTTCTCAAAAACATAAACTACCACCGCTTTATGTTGCTTAATGCCATCGCTCAACAACAAAGTTCTAGCCTTTAAATCCAGCATTTTCATATACTATCTATTATAACAAACGTTAGATTTTTTTCATATCAGACACTTTATATTTTTTGATATCCTTTTGTATTCTATCACTCATCTCCGTCAGTGCCCTTACGTCCATATTATTATAATTAATTTCCAAAAAATCATCTATCTCATTTGGGAAATAGTCCTTCATTGCATCTTTCAAAATATTATAATTCACATCTAGCACAAACATTTTTCTCAGTTTACTATCTAAGCCCTTAAATGATTCAATCATGTACTTATCAGCTTTAATTTTTTTATCCTTCCAATCGCTAGAATTATAAGTTAAGTACGCCGTATTCTCTCCGTGTTGTCTATAAAGTACCAATTGTTCATCAATATAGACCATCCCTCTTCCATTCAATATTGCATTATAAAGCAACCACAAATCATGATATATTATCTGTTTTGGTATATCCGAAAACTTCTTCACAAACTCTGCATTCATCAAAGTTGTGCAACCAAGCATGGTATTTTCCACAATATTATCATGCACCCAATATTTTGTAGTTTTATCAACCTCGTAGGCCTCGTGCATATATTTCTTTGGATGATAATTGTCTTTTTCATCAATCACACATACTCCCGATTGGATAATATCAAATCCATCAATCTTTTCTACTAATCTAGTTATTTTATTAGGTTCCCATATGTCGTCTTGATCAGATAATGCAATGTATTTTCCTTTACAATGTTTGATTGCATTCACAAAATTCCCTAGTAGCCCATGATCATTATTATGAAAAACTTTAATCTTATTTTTAAATTTTTTCAACACTTTTAGCGTATCGTCTTTTGAGCCATCATCAGAGACTATGATCTCTATATTTGGATAGTCCTGCTTCAAAATACTCTTGATTTGTTTCTCGATATATTTTCCGCCATTATACGAAGCCAAAGCTACCGATACCAAAGGTTTTTCCTTTAACCTATTTTTACGCCCATCTATTACGTCGGTAAACGGAAGTGTATAATTACCCAAATAAAACTGTCGGATATTCTCCACATATTCATCGTCATCATAAAGTTTAGCATCTATCTGACGGCATTTATTTACTACTTCATCAAAGGCATCCGCATCACTGTACTTTTTCATTAGCTTTGTAATTTCTTCGTACATTTGAGAATAATCTTCAAATATATTTGGCATTCCATCATAACTATCATCAAAGAAATTCAAATTATAAACCGAAAAAGCCATCGCCCCACTTCTAATACTTTCCGAAAAATATCCATCCAGTCCTTCTCCAAAAGTAATCATCCACTTTGCCTTACTAATTGTTTCTAGATACTCTGGATATGTCATATTCCTGATTTCTTTAGTTTTTAACGTAGGAAAATCTGCTTTAATTTTATCCAAAATTCTTTCCTTCATTGGATGTATATCAGGCGAATATACCAATAAATCCTCCTTTTTGTCAAAAGGCACGTATTTATATTTTGTAAAATTACTAGTCGAAAACAAATGCACATCTATATCGTAAGAAGTCCTCAGCTGCGGTACGCAATATCTTTTATGTGCACAAGTCATAGTCACTTTACTAGACATTTCTTTCAAATAATTAACCTCTCTAGGCCTTGGCAAAAATTCCACATTTTGATTCAAAATATTAATCTGAACATTCTCCACGCTCTCTATCCATAATTGCTGCTCGGGCGTCACAAAATACAAAAAAGGATATACATATATCTCGGGAATATGCAGTATCAAATTCTTTACATTTTTAAAATAACTCATTAGCTGATCAAACCGATAAATATGAAAATCCGAATCGAACTTTGTATATTCATAAAAAGTTTTTGGATTTGGCATCGTACAAATTATAACTTCACTATTATGGATATTTTTTAATGATTTTGTTACCTTAGCAATCGAATTAATAGACATCACCCCACCGCTAACTGTGTTTTTTTCCGGCACCAAAAAGACTATCAAATTTTCTGTCTTATTGTCATATTCTTTTGCAATCGATTCATCTTGTTGCTTTTTTATTTCTTTAAGTTGTTCTTTTTCTCTCTCGCCTACATAAATTTCTTCTGTAAAAACTTCTTCATAGCAACCATATTTCTCGTAATGGATTATTGGATTTGCCTTAACATATCTCACATCGTCGTAAATCAATTCGTATTTTATTCTAGAAAAATCTGGCGATGGGTTATAGCCAGCTTTTGCGCCATGCAACAAATAATGTTTAACCGCATCACCTCTCACATTATAATTCTTTTTATACCAATCTGCATCAAAAAATCGCGATTTCTTAATCAACATATAATCATTACTTTTTCTTCTAAGTTTTTCTATCAGCATCCTAAACCTCACTTTCAATTAATAGACTTTCAATCGCATCAACATCAAAAACTGGAATTTTCTTCTTCTCAAAAACATCTTTTCGGTCTGGGAAATAATTATCTACAAAAATCGCTTTTTCATGTTTTATATAATCAGACTTTAATTCATCCTCACCAATATGTATAATTTCATCAAACAGCTTCGGACTAATCTTATAGTTATCCAAATCGTTATAGATATCCGTACTATGTTTAGTCAAAAGAGCTACCTTGATTCCCAAATTAACACACTGATAAATCAATCTAACCGCCATCGTATTTATTTTGCCATCGACAATTATTGTGTCATCAAAATCAATATAAATCCAGTCATACTTTAAATCTATTTTGTAAAAACTCTTATACTGCCTATCAAGCTCTATACCACAATCGTTACAAATTACATCTACATCATAACCCATAAAATCAAACAAAGTTAAGCAGGGGAAATTCACGCCTAATTCCCTATACAAGCTCATCGTGCCTGCGCATCTTACAGAAATCTCCATCAGCTTATACTCACCATGTTTATCTTTTTTCAACTGAAAAAACCACAAACCCCTAAACTCCAATCTCTTATTTAGATCTTCTGCTATTTGTTTAATCTTATCATCTAGTTTCACTCGTCTCGACCTAAAAGAAATGCCTGTCGTGATTCTCTCTCTAGTTCTCGGCCCCACAAACAAAAGCTCACCTTTTTTGTTAGTAAAACAATCTACCGTATACTCGTCCCCTGGCAAATATTCCGAAATCAAATATCCATCAAGATTTTTTATCTTTGACAATTCTTCCTTATCTTCTATTAGCTTTGCTCCTTTACCACCAGCACCATGGTTAGGCTTAATAAAGACCGGGAATTCCACATCATCCATATTAGTATAAACATTCGGCAGATAAAACGCTCCTGCCAATTTGTTAAACGTATCAATCTTTCCAAAAGCAATTCTACAAGTTTCTACGGGCGAGGCCACTATCGTTGCATGTATTTTATCTTGATTTTCTACCAAAAACAAAATTATTTCATCGTGTGTAGGTATAATATATTCAATCTCTTTCTTATCCAAATATTCGTTTAAAAGGTCAAAAAACTTAGGAGAATTTATATTATAATCCCCTATATTAAGATGATCCTTATCCAAAATATACTCAGAATGATCTCTCTTACTAGTTGCTCCAAATACTTCAAAATGAAGATTGTATTTAAGCGCGTCAATTACGCTCAAAGCATTTTCAGCGCCAGATGGAAATATCAACACTCTAGTTTTTTTCATCAATTTGACTCCTTATTATTTTACAAATATAGTCCATGTCTTCCTTGTCATAGCGCTGGTCAATTGGAATTGGCATGATGTTCCTCGCTAATTTACATTCTAATTCATTTTGCTCGTTTTCAAGTACATTTGGCCACAGAATTGGCACAAAAACTTTCTGGTCAATCAATGCCGCCCTTATTTTTTCCGCATTATCATTTAACAAAGGATACATAAAATCCATTTGCCCCACATTTAAATCGAGCTCGTTGTATTCTCTAAGCTGGTCATGCAAATATTCAATATTTTCTTTTCTACGTTCTCGCACCAAATCGTAATTAATTGCACCCATTATATTTTCTGTAAAATCAGACATCTGTGCTACATTTTCATGATAAAAAGTTTCCTCGGCTTTTTTAAAATCCACATAGTATTCGGAAGCTGTACCCTCTAGTCGGCCAACCAAATGCTTTATTCTATTTCCAGATTTACCTTTTTTAATCTTTTTGCTATCATAATCCAAATCTGTTGCTAAATACGCACCATCCGGCACTCCAAAATATTTTCTACAACTATAGATTGTATCAACTCCTGGCAAGCTATTCATAAAGAAAGCGTGCGTATTATCAACTATTATATTTTTATATCTCTTTTGTAATGTTTTTAGCACATTTTCATTCAACATGCCGTAATAGTTCACTATGCATAAATATTCATCTTCAGCTAATTCTTGATCAAAAATTGGCAAAAAATCCGCACCAATTCGAAAATATTCCACTTTCACATTATCTTCATCACATGCCACGCTAAACGCGTCGCACAAGAAATAAGGCAAATAAATTTTCCTTATTTTCCGTTCTCTCATTATAAATCTCAAACAATTTCTTGCCGAATTTAATTTCACACAATTATCGTGCCATTCATTGTGAATTAACTTTTCAAATTCAAAATACCCTCCAATTTCCTTCATTTTATTCCTCTTCCTCCAACTCTACCCGGACATATTTATCAACATCAGCAAAAACTTCCTCCATTTTGTCTCTATCATCAAACTTCAAGACTAATGTCCCCATAGATTCATTCGCCCCCTTGAATCCCCCTACTCTTTCCCCTTCTTTCACCCACAAATCTTTTTCAACTATATTGTCCTTTATTACGTCATCAATTTCAAGCGACTTAAAAATCCCTGGTTTTTTGCTATGCAAAATTATCTCACTCCAAAAACCATCAAAATCTTTTTGATAAATATCGTCTATTTTCATCCCTAAAGCAGCCATAATCGACCCCCTTAACAAATCTATTCCCGTCCCCAATTCAATCATTTCGGACAATCTATTACCACCTCCCCTCGGTGAAAATTCCATAATATAAGCTTTACCATTAATACATTGCCTAGTCTCTACATTATATACTGATGATTTTAATCCCAATAAATCCACCAAACGTTGTATTTCTTTCTTTAATAAATCAACGTTCTCATCACTCATACTTGAAGGCCAAGAAAATGCCGCTGGCGTATACGGATTTTCTGCCACCTTATCAAACCTTTGTGAATTAAATGAATAAAATACCATCTTACCATCAATCGAAAAACAATCACTATCCGAAGAAAAACCCTCTTGTTGCAAAAAATCTTCTACTATAAAAGCTCCATTATGTGCTGAAGCCAATGCAATTTTTATTGCATCTCTTAGCTTGTCAGGATTCTCAACTTTCACAACGCCCTTAGAGCCAGCCGAATCTGTAGGTTTCACAATTACTGGCCAATTAAAATAATCAATATCATTAAATACTTCCTCAACGTTCTCATAACGTTTTGCATTAGGCACATTAAACCCATTTTCTTTCAAAAATTTTCTAAACAAACCTTTATCCTGCAATATTGAAACAGATTTATATGAGCCAACTGACGGCAAACCCATTTTTTCCGCCACATAAGCCGCCGTTACCACACCAGGATCACATGCAAATGACATAATCCCATCTATTTTTAATTCCTTAGCTTTTTCAAGTACTACGTCTTTATCCAAAATACTAATGTTACAATATTCGTCAGAAAATTTATGAGCAATGTTATCTGGCAAATAATCACAAGTAATTACATATGCACCAAGCTCATGAGCTTTCTTGATTATTGGCAAGATATATCTAGATCCACCCAGTATCATCAATTTCTTCTGGCTCATTTTTTCTCCTTTATAATCTTGCATATCCTTTCGACATTTTCCCTACCAAGATCCGGATACAAAGGCAAGGTTAATATCTTATCAGAAACGTCTCTAGCAATCGGGGTATCACCAGGATAGCCCTGATAAGCTTCAAAATCGTTTGTTATTGGGTAAAAATACTTACGAGCATAAATTTTGTGACTAGCAAGCAAATCAAAAAGTTGATCCCTGGTTAGTGAAAATGGTTTTTCAACTCTAATAGGAAAATAAGCATAATTTGAATCAACCTTTTCTTGTACCGTACTCAATACAATGCCATCTACATCCTTCAATAATTCGGTGTAAAGTTCAACGATACGTTTCCTAGCCAAAATATTTTCTTTCAAATTCTTTAGATTGCATAGCCCCATTGCCGCCTGAAATTCGCTCATTTTTGCATTCCCACCTACATATTCAATCGATTCGTAATTCGTAATTCCAAAATTCTTAAGCGCTTCGGCTTTAACTTTCAAACTCGCATCAGAAAAAGCTAACCCACCCCCCTCAATTGTATTAAACACCTTAGTAGCATGAAAAGAGAACATCGTTATATCGCCAAACTTAGCAATCGACTTACCTTCATACTTCACACCAAAAGCATGTGCTGCATCATAAATCACTTTCAGATTGTGTTTCTTAGCGATTTCCTCAATTTTCTCAACATTACATACGTGTCCATAAACGTGCACCGGTACAATTGCTACTGTTTTTTCAGTAATCAAATCTTCTATTTTATCTACATCAATAGTATAATCATCCGGATTAATGTCACAAAAAACTGGTGTATTACCAGTTCTCACAATTGCACTAGTAGTAGAAACAAATGTAAAGGGCGTAGTAATTATTTCGCCTTTTAAATCCAGTAGTTCCAACGCATTTTCAAGCGCAAGATGCCCATTAGTATATAAAGAGACATTCTCTACATCAAGATATTTCGAAATCTCTTTTTCAAGTTCCTCATGCAAAGGCCCACAATTCGTCAACCATACTCTATCCCATATCCCCTTTATAGTCTGGCAATAATCATCATAATCCGGCAACGACGACTTAGTAACTAAAATTTCTTCTGTCCCCATAAGACTATTAGTAACCTCCACATCTTAATAATATCTATATTATATTATACAGCTATTCACTTTTTTATCAAGCAACAACTTATAGATAACTTATTTAGCCAAAACTAATATTTCTATTGCTTCCATTTGTTTAGACTGCCCAGTCGTCCCAGCCATTTCTCCATTTTTCACCCAATCCATCCAGCCGATATCTGCCACATGCACTCTATAATAAATATCGTAGTAGTTAATTAATTCGTCACTTAGTTTAATCTCTATAGCCTCTATGCGTCTCGACTGCCCAGTCGTCCCAGCCATTTCGTTGTTGCCTACCCAATCCATCCAGCCAATATCCGCTGCATGAACTCTATACTGGATATCCTCCTTGTTTTTGCCATCAAAGTTAATGATTATTGCTTCCATTCGTCTCGACTGCCCAGTCGTCCCAGCCATTCTATTATCTTGCACCCAATCCATCCAGCCAATATCTGCCACATGCGCCTTAAAATTAAGTCCTGTCTCTTTTTTCACAATTTTTATTTGTATTGCTTCCATTTGTTTAGACTGCCCAGTCGTCCCAGCCATTTCTCCATTTTTCACCCAATCCATCCAGCCGATATCTGCCACATGCACTCTATAATAAATATCGTAGTTCTTGGAAAGTTGCTCATTTAGTTTTATTTGCACTGCTTCAATCCTGAGATTGCGACCAATCGTTCCGCTCACCTCACCATCTTTCTTAAATTCGCTTTCCCACCCAATATCCTGTATATGAGAGCGGTATTCAATTCCCTTTGTATCTTCCAATGCAATAGACAAAGCCTCCATTCTCAAACCATACCCAGTTGTACCAGTCATTTCCCCACCATTAACTGGAGGATCCATCCAGCCCAGTTCTGCCACATTCACATTATATTTAAAACTCAGTTCATTCCTTTCAGCCGCAACCTTTGGCATATTCGCCCGCACCCCTTCAATAGTTAATGCCGGTTTTTCATCAGTTATTCCACCAAACCAATCCTGAAAATACGCAAAGAAGTTTCTATTTCCGTATGCCCCACAATACGCTGTACCATAGCCAGCTGCCAAGGCTCCTGCATTCGGTTGATATGGAGTATATCTATATAATGCCGACGTTGCTAAATTCTGTATATACACCATCGAACTTCCACAATCTGGATTTGGACTATACCGTATATTATTATAGCCAATCGGATAATACGAAGAATTTCCATCCATCACCACCCTAAATAGATATGCCGCATTTCTAATTTGATTCTTAAACCCATAATATTTTTCTGAACAAGCCGCTGTGTCTGGGCATCCATAACCAGCCGTTCTTTGATAATCCCAGCTATTCGGAATCGGATCAGTAATCAGACCTGTTTCTTTTTGAATTAACACCAACAAAACTTTTGGATTGATCCGATAATCTTGTGCAGCTTGCCAAATCACATGCGCAGCCGACTCTCCATTTACATTTTCCTCTGCTAAGCACACCGTATGGCCATTCCTCACATGCCAAGTAGTTGGTGGAGTATAATCAGAAAAATAGTCAACCCTTGTCCCCACTCCGTTAAAATTAGTATTATAACATCTACCTTTTGCCCACAAAAAATTTTGGATATCCATTTCGCTCATAGAATCGTACTGCGTCATCTGATAATCCGAAATAATATACCCAGCATTAAAATTAGCCAGATTCGCCGCACTAGTGCTATCTTCAATTTTCCCAAATCTCTGTGCCAAAAACACAAACAAAAACACCGCCACAAAAACACCTAACCCAAAAATTACCAAATTACGATAATTCCTTCTTCTTATATTTTTTGTTTTTATCATATCTTCACCCTACCTTCTATCTTACCAGATTTTCCTTCAGATTCCAAATTAATTTCTACTTGCAAATTACCACTCACAAGTTCACTCACTGGAATCTTAAAACCATCACACGTAGAGGTCGTCACAGATTCTATAATCCCCACCGAACCAGTATAATACGTTATGCCATTTCTGCTCATGACAATATTGCAAGTTCCTGTCTGCAAAAACTGATCAATATTCACCCTGATTGTCAATTCTTCATCCGCTACATTAGCATAAGTAATCATGCCGGTAAGAGTTTCTGACTTATTTGGACTTTCACCGTCATACTGTGGAACTTTCTCTTCTGGTTTTTCTTCTTCCGTTTTGTTTTCTTCTATTCTATCACTATTAGAGTTTGCTTCTGGTTCTTTATCCTCCGGCCTATTCGCGTTTTCAGACTGCTGCGGATTATCCCCCGATTTTTCATTAAAATAATTATTCTTTACCAAAATTACTACTACTATGGCAGCAACAACTAGCACCAAAAATGACAACCATTTTACCCATCTAAAATCTCTCTTTCTTTTTGGCATCTATAATGCTCCTACCTACAATTATACCTTATCTACCCATATTTTCAACCATTAGTAAAATATGCTAAAATATATTTATGAAAAGAAAGCAGCGCGTCAAAAGAAAAACCGCGCCCAAAGTCAAGCATGTCAAAAAAATTTCCCCTTTCATAGCCATATCCTTAATTTTGATCTCTCTTTTCGTAATCTCAGCTACTACCTACAAAATTGTCGAAGTTGTTCTGGTCAATAATCATTCCAATACTTTTCCCAAACTAGAGATATTTTTATCCGAAGTACCTATCGAACAAATAAACACCAACGACAAAAATCTTAAATATCCAAATAATACCATTGTTCTCACTACTAATGATAACTCCACCAATTACAAAGATGTAGAAATCAAAGGACGTGGTAATTCTACTTGGGCTCAACTCAAAAGGCCTTATCAAATCAAATTTTCTGAAAAAACCGGTCTCTTTGGCAATCAAGAAGCCAAAAAATGGATTCTCCTTGCTGACTATTTTGACAACACTCATCTAAGGAACGCCACCGCTTTTTATCTAGAACGCCTCTTAGAAACCTCCTACCCTATTAGCGGAGAATTCGCAGAAGTTTATATAGACAATAATTATTATGGCCTCTATTATGTTACAGAAAAAGTCGAAATAGAAAAAAATCGCGTCAACTTAACCGATCCATATAGCATCATCGTTGAGCTAGACAACATCCATAATTCCAATAAAGGTTGTGCCGCTTACACCAATAATAATAGTTGTCTCACAATTCACGACACCTTAAATGCCGATAACTCCGATACTGCAATTGCAGTCTTTACTGCAAAATTCAAACAGCTAGAAAACGCCATCGCCAAAAAAGACTACCGCACAATCGCCAACCTTATTGACGTAGACTCTTTTGCTAAATATTTCTTGCTTAATGAGTTTATCAATAACCCCGATGCTTATAGCACTAGCTTCTTCATGTATCAAAATGGGGACGAAGATAAAATTCATGCTGGACCAGGATGGGATTTTGACCTTACTCTAGGCAGCAGGGGCTGGATTGAAAAAGGAATTGATCAAGACGTTTTTCTTTCTCCATCTGGAACCATGGCGCTTAAAAATTATTTAACCGACGAAGTCCCCCACTCAAAGACCGTCTCTACTATTATTTATGACCTCATGGACATCCCAGAATTTGCAGTCAAAGTTAAAGAAATTTATCGGGAAACTCTTTCCGGAAAAAGTGAAGAGCTCTTAGAGTATATCCGATCCCAAGCCGAATACATCAAACCAGCCGCTCTTCGCGACCAAGAACGTTGGAAATTCAAAACTAATTTCGACGAAGAAGTCGATTATCTCATCGATTGGGTTGCTAAACGCTTCAGCCACTTTGAACAAACTTATGGCGTATCAACCAATCAAGAAATCAGCTCAAATCCAGCCCCAGAATCTCCGCAGCCTTCTCTAGAACTTTAAAATCTTCATCAGAAGCTTCTTTCATTCTCGTCTTAAACAAATTTACAGTCTCCGTATGTTGATAATCCAAAATCTCCAAAGAACGTGCTTCTCCAGGAGTTTTTAATAGTGCTCCCTTAGAGACCAAATTATCGATATGCTCCGCTACTGCTGAAACTGAAGTTAAACCCAGCCCCTCCATAATCTCCCGATAGGACGGCGAAACCCCACGTTCCTCTGTGAAATCTCTGATAAACTCCAAAACTGCTAATTGTTTTTTTGTGAGTTTCGCTACATTCATGTTATAATTATATACAATGGCTGAAGATAAATCAATTGATGGGCTTTCTACTCGTTCTGCCAAAAAAGCAGAGGCAAAGAAAGCGCCCCAAAAATCCTCTAAAAGAGTAAAGACTGTTTCTCCAGAGGATTTTGCTCGTACTCCCGATAACAATCTCTGGGATTCTATCATAGAAGACGCCAAGCCAACAGAGACCCCAACTCTCGTTGAAGAAATTAACATAGACGAAGAAATCACCGAGCAGCCTAAGCCAATAGTTGAAAAACCCGTCAAAAGGCCCCGCCAAGTAGATGGATTTACCCCTATCAAAAAAGAAGAAAAGCCTCTCAGCTTTTTAAAGCCTGTAGCGGCCTACGAATTTGACGAAGAAGACGGTCTTACCGAGAGCGAAGACACTGTAGAAGAGATTAAGCAGCTTGCTCACGACGAAGACGAAGACGAAGACGACGCCGCAGAAGCAGAAAAAGACAGCGAGGAAGAAATTATGTCCGAAAAAACAGCCAAGAAAAAAGCCAAAAAAGACGCTAAGAAGCTTAAGAAAAAACCTATCAGCAAAAAACGCAAAGTTATCAGCATCACTGCTCTTGTTGTTGTTATATTATTGATTGGTGTGGTAGTTTGGGCTATTTTCTGGGGTAATGATATTATCGCCAAAATTACCGGTGGTCGTGGCAATATTTTTGATTTCTTTGTAGAAAGTTATGAGCCGTTAAAAACCGACGCAAACGGTCGCACCAATATCCTTGCTATTGGCACTGGTGGTTACAATATGGACGGTGACGAAGGTAATGGAGTTCACGATGGAGCTCAACTTACTGATTCTATTATGCTTATTAGTTTTGATCAAAACACTGGCGATGTGGCCATGATTAGCCTCCCTAGAGATTTAAAGGGCCCAGCCACTTGTACTTCTACCGGCAAAATCAACGAAGTTTATTGGTGTAATGGCGGCGGCGGAGACGCTTCTGTTGAACAAGAAGAAAAGGCTGCTACCGCAGTAATGGACGCAGTCGGCGAAGTCTTAGGTGTAGATATTCAGTATTACGCCCACCTCAACTGGGGCTCACTCGCTTCTATTGTAGACTTACTTGGCGGCATCACCGTTACTCTAGACGAAGACATTAATGACTACCAGTATACCGAAGCCGTATTCAAAGCCGGCGTTCCTTATGAAATTGATGGCAGCCAAGCTGTAGGCTTAGCTCGCGCCCGCCATGGTACCACCGGTGGCGACTTTTCTCGTGGTACTTCTCAACAAAAAATTATCGTTGGCATCAAAAACAAACTCCTAGAAAAACAGCTCTCCATTCCAGATATATTAAGCCTAGTCTCTACATTGGGCGACAATCTTCGCACTAACTTCTCTGTTGCCGAAATCAAAACCCTTGGCCATGATCTCACCACTCTAGATTTTGATGTGATGCGCCATATTTCCCTCTACCCAGACTACATGACCACTGGTATGTTAAACGGTATATCTTATGTCCTGCCAAAAGCCGGCGCCGGCAATTACAAAGCCATTCAGCTATACGTTGCCAAACAATTATCGTCAGACCCACGTGATTACGAAGAGCCCACCATCGCCATTTACAACGCCTCTAATACCGATGGTCTCGCCGGTGAAGAAAAAATCAAATTAGAAAATAAAGGCTATACCATTAATCTTATAGATAATGCCCCAGAAGGCGAATACGAACAAGGTACCAGCATTTATGTCATCAACCCCGAAAAAGCCGGCACCAAACGTCTGCTCACCGAAGAATACAACTATGAGCTAAAGCCTGCCGAAGAGCTCCCAGCCGGTATCACACCAGACTACGACTTCATCATTATTTTAAATGATAAATAATTAATTAAATCTTAGAAATAATCAGTTTTCGTTCTCTGCCCTCACCTTCAGAGTGGGTCTCTATATCCGAGTAATCTTGGGCTACTTTATGCACTACCCGCCTATCAGCTGCATTGAGATTGATCGTCATTGGCTCGCCAGTTTCACGCACTTTCGCAATCCAACCCTCAGCTTTGCCTGCAATCCTATCTTCTCTCTGTTTTTTATAGTTAGCAATATCAATACTAACACGAGTTAATTCTGCATTCTTGGTCACTAGCGCCATCATTACGATATGTTGAAGCGAACGTAGATTATCGGCATTACGCCCAATCAAAAGCGAATTTAAAGACGTAGATGGCACCGAAAGTTGTATCACTTCGTCTTCGGCGGTTGCATATACTGCCACATTAATACCAAAGAAGCTTAAAAGATCCTCCAGATATTTGGCAGCAAACCTAATCGATTCTTCTTTATTCATTATTATCTCCTTTTCTTTTTATTATCTTTTGCGGAGATACGTGTAATTTTTGTTCCAGTTTTTTTGTTTTCTACCACCTCTGCTTCTCTAATTTTAGCCCCCTTAGCAATATTTTTACCTTTCTCAGATTTCTTCAGTTCTTTCAAAATGGCTTTATCTGTATTGTCATCCATTTCGTCACGCACTTTATTGAAGATTAGCTTCTGTTGTAGAATCGTAAAGATATTTGAAAGGAAATAGTAAAATGCTAGCGCGCCATGAAGGTTAAACATAATGATAAACATCATAATAGGCATCATCTTAGACATCTGCCCGGTAGCAAGACCAGAAATTTCACTATCGTCCACCTCTTTACCATCTTTAGCTTCTTTCAAAATCTCGCGGAATTTCTTCTTCTTTTCACTCTTACCAGAAGAAGTTTGTTGTTTAGCTACAAAATACTGAGCGAGTGCTGCCGCAATCGAAATCACCAACATAAACACCGCGCTCCAAGAGAATCTTGAAGGATTTATCACATCGCTAGCCTTAGCGGTAAGATCAATCGAATTAAACAGTTTTGGATCAAAATCGTATTTTCGCTTTTCTTCCGCCGGAATATCGTTATTTGCCAAATCTTCCAGATAATCTATCTGTTTTTGCTCTAGGCTAGCAATTTCCGAACCTTCATAAGCCACAAAATCGTAGGCCCGGTTAGTCAAATTATCTTGAGGCAGCGGCGTTGCAATTACCCGAATTGCCGAAAACACCGCAATAAAAATCGGGAGTTGGATTAATAGTACTAGAATAGACGCAAATGGCTTTACATTATAGCGCTTATAAAGATCCATAGTTTGCAAAGACTCAAGCTGCTTGTTCCCATTACAATTCTTACGAATCTTGGTTAGCTCCGGCTGAATTTTCTGCATCAGCCTAGTCTGAACCAATTGTCTTTTAGTCAAAGGCCACATAAACAGTTTTACCAAAATGGCCAAGATTATAATTGCCAAACCAAAATCATGTACCAAGTTAAAAATCATAAACTGAATATTTACTATTGGACGCACAATAATTAAGTCAATCAGATCAAACGGGCCACCCGTCGCAATTGAGCCAGCAATAAAAGCCACCAATAGAGTCAAGATAACATATTTTTTCACACTCTTCTTATCCATTATAATTATTATATCATACTTTGCTCTCAGCGACTAGTTCCCCAAGCAATTTTACCAGTTCTCTATATGGCATCGTACTAACCTCTTTTCTATAGACCACAAAAATATAATCTCGTTTTTTTGGCACCAAATCAAAATCTTGTCTCAATGCCTCGTACACCCGCCGACGAATTCTATTTCTACCCACTGCAGTTTTAGTCACCTTTTTAGAGACCACCACTGCCACCCTAGTAAACCCCCGCGTATTATCACAAAAAACCAAAGACATCTGTGCCTTTCGCACTGTCTTCCCGTGTTGATAAACATATTTCACTCCCCCACGGGAGTGAAAACGGTATTTCTTCTTAAGCATCCTATATATATTATACTATATAGCGAGTCTTGCCCGGCCCTTTACACGACGCCTTTTTAAGACCTTGCGTCCATTAACAGAAGCATTTCTTTTCATAAAACCATGCTCAACTTTGCGCTGCTTTTTGTGTGGCTGATAAGTCCTTTTCGGCATATTTTATTTCCTTACACTTTATTATTTTTCAAATACTTGTTATAGTATAGCATACTTTTCCACATTTTTCAAAGGTTTTTCCACAAACCAATTAGGGAAATCACAAAAAATGTGGAAATCTCCACCCCTATACTCGCATTTCCATATTAAAAAATATTATTTTTCCCACCAAAACCTGTGGAAAACTCCCAACTTTTTTGCTATAATAGCCAAAAAGGAGGTCAAAATGTACAACGTGTGGGAAAACGCCTTAGCTGAGATTGAGCAAAAAATCTCCTCTGGCAACTTCTCTACCTGGTTCCAAGACACCAGCCTTCTATCCACAGAAGACGGCCATATCATTATTGGTGTCAAAAACTCCTTCTTCATCAAACAGCTCCGCTCCAAGTTCTTAGACGTTATTAAAACCGCTCTCGAAAATACCGGCACCAAAGTCAAAGACATCGATTTCCAAATAGAAGTTAAGTCAAAATCCAAAGTCCGCCCGCGTGAAGTCACCGCTGACCCCACTCTAATCAAACACAAACTCCACCAAATCAAAGCCACTAGAACTCAAAAAACCCTAAACAACGGCCTAAACAGCAAATACACCCTGGACAACTTCATTGTCGGTTCCAACAACGACCTTGCGGTTTCCGCCGCCAAAAGTATTATTAATAACCCCGGCACTAGTTATAATCCATTCTTCCTTTACGGTGGCTCTGGCCTTGGTAAAACCCATTTGGTTCAAGCTATTGGTAATGAGATTCTCAAAAAACACCCTGATTACAAAATTCTCTACACCCCCATTTCAGATTTTTATGCCGATTTTGTAGATTCTGTTTTAAAAGGCAAGGGTAAAGATTTTAGTAATAAATTCCGTTCCCTAGATGTCTTAATTATTGATGATTTTCAATTTATCGTCGGCAAAGACAAATCCCAAGAAGAGTTTTTCAATATCTTCAACAACCTTCATCAGTTAGACAAACAAATCATCGTCACCTCCGATCGTCTCCCTTCCCAAATTAAAACCGTAGACGAACGCCTCGCCAATCGTCTTACTTGGGCTGGAGCTTTCGATCTTCAACTCCCCCGTTTTGAAGATAAATGCGCCATTTTACGCTCCAAAGCCAATCTTACCGGCGCCGAAATCGAGGATGAAGCTATCGAATATATTGCCGAAAACGTCAATACCAACATCCGCGACCTAGAATCAGAACTTTCCACCATATTACTAATGTCTGATGTTCGCGGGCTCACTCCGTTAGAACTCATTAATAACGGTTCTATCAATGTTTCTCATACTCCTAAACTCCGCCCCACCACCCCCAAACGCATTGTCGAAAAAGTTGCCAAATATTACAACTTATCCGTCGCCGAAATGAAAAGCAAATCTCGAGTTGCCCACATCAAAAACGCCCGCCAAATAGCCATGTATTTATTATCAAAAGAACTTCATTTAAGTACCACCAAAATTGCTCCAGAAGTGGGCGTTAAAGATCACAGTACAGTCATTAATGGTCTTAAAAGAATCGACAAAGAGCTTAAATTAAATTTCACTCTTCGTGATCAAATCACTGAAATTAAGGATAAAATTTATGATTAGCCTACATACCACATGTGCAAAACTTTGTGAAAATTTCCGTGTAGATCTCGTGCAGAATTCTGTGAATTTTTCTTCAGCCTATATTAATATGTGTAAAAAAATTCCTTTCCCACAGCTTTTTAACCACATTTTTCGCCCACTTTTACACAAAAACCCCACCCCAGTTTCAACCCAAGCTTTTTCACATTTTCACAGCCCCTACTACTATTACTACGATATATTAAATAATATTAATAATAGAAAGGTTCAAAATGGAAATTGAAGTCCTAGCCGAAAAAATATCAAAAGCCCTAAATAATGTTAGTCGCATTGCCACATCTAAAGTTACCCTACCAGTGCTAAATAATGTTTTGATCAAAGTAAAAAACAAACAAGTTTCACTTATCACCACTAACCTAGATATGGCAGTAATAGATTTCCTCCCAGTTTCTAGTTCTAAAGACGGTGTAATTACTGTACCAGCCAAACTTCTTGCTGATTTTGTTTCCACTCTACCAAAAGAATCTAAAACCAAAATCTCCGCCAAAGATAACAAAATCACCATTAAAGCCGACAAATATTCCTCCACCATCAATGGTACACCAGCCGACGATTTTCCAGAACTTCCCGAAATAGACGAAAAAACAGCTGTTATTTTTAGACTTGGTACCGAAGAGTTTAAAAACGGTATGAATCAAGTAGTGGTAGCTAGTTCTAACGATCTTAATCGTCCCGCACTTACCGGTATTCATTTCTACACTGCCGATAAATCTTTATATGTGGTAGCTACAGATGGTTATCGAGTAGCTAAAAAGCAATTAGTTAAAAACGTTCAAAGTGAAATTAAAGTTACCGTTCCAGCAAACTCTATCCAAGAAGTATTACATGCCATTAATGACGAAATGGAAGAAATAGAAGTCTCCTTTAATGAAGACTTGGTTCGTTTTCGCCTCGGTGAGGTAGAAATCGTATCAAAATTGATAGATGCCGAGTATCCTAATATTGATAACTTCATCCCAAAAACATCCGATATAAAAGTGGAGGTAAGCCGCGAAGAGCTTCTTCGGATCGCAAAGCTTGCTGGTCTCTTTGCAAAACACGGTACTAATGATGTGATTACCTGTGAAACCAAAAAGCCAGATATTCTTTCGGTTTATTCCATCGCTAATGAATTTGGCGAAAATGATTCTATTATTAATACCAAAGTAGAAAAAACTGGTAAAATTTCCATTACCTCACGTTATCTAATAGATGCTCTAAATGTGGTGGATAGTGAAGATATTTCTATTAGTTTTTCTGAGGGTCTTGATAAAACCAATAATATTGCTGCACCTATGATTATTAAAAAACAAAACTCAGATGACTATATTCATATCTTAATGCCAGTAAGTCTATAAAATGCTTATCAAAAATATCTCTCTTACTAATTTTAGAAACCATAGTGCTTACTCTCTACAATGTAAACCTACCACCACTTTAATTTTGGGTGAAAACGGTTGTGGTAAAACTTCAGTGCTTGAAGCAATTTATATTTTAACACAGGGTAAATCTTTTCGCGCCACCGATCCAGACATCATCAAAAAAAATACTGATTTTTATCGCATAGAATTAATCTATGATAGCGGTGAAAAAATTATTGCCACTTATGATACTAAGAAAAAATCTTTTCAAACTTTAGACAAAAAAACCACGCGTCTACCAACCAAACAAAAACATCCTGTAATTTTGTTTTTACCAAGTGATCTAAATTTAGTCACTGGTTCACCATCTCGTCATCGGGATTATTTTGATAGATTTTTCTCCACTCTAAGCCCAGAGTATCACGCTGCACTTAGTAAATACAATAAAGCCCTACTCCAAAGAAATAAACTTTTAAAAAATGAAATAATTGAAAAAAGCACTATCTTTCCATGGAATCTACTGCTTGTTAAAAACGGAATCATTATTAAAAAACTCCGTGAAGAATTAATCCAGGAGATTAATCAATCTTTAACCAAAACTTATCGTACCATTGCCGAGAATCAAGACCAAGTAGAAATTAAATATATTTCAGATTTTAAAAATCTCACCGAAAACCAATACCTAGATTTATTAGAAAAGAATTACGAAAAAGATCATTTTTTAGGGCACACTAGCTTTGGTGTTCATCGTGATGATTTTGAGTTTATTTTTAATCAAAAACCCGCCGAATCCACCGCTTCTCGCGGCGAAACCCGTTCTGTTATTTTAGCACTCAAGTTTATTGAGGCCAAAATTATTACCAAAAAATTAAATCAAAAACCTATTATTCTTTTAGATGATGTGTTTTCAGAGTTGGACAACAAACGCCGGAAATGCCTAATTAATAATTTCAAAAACCACCAAGTTATTATCACATCAGTAGAAAAATTTACTACCTAGCAGCCAACTCTGCTCTGTATTCTCTTACAAATGCCACCACTGGATTTTCCGGCCCTTCAAAATATTTAATATTAGTATAGGCTGTTTCGTCACCATCATATTGTCTCAAAGAGTCTGTAGCGCGCGCCAATGAGACATACCTCTGTGCATACTTGTATTTCTCCCAATCTGGATTAGAAGAAGAGTTTACAAACACCTTACCAGTTGCTATCGCTCTATCTTCCTCAGATGCTCCCAACCAAGTTTTAATCAGGGAAATAATACTGGAAACAAATGGTATAGAAGATGAATCGCTAGATAATGCTTCTAGTACCCCCCCATCCATCACCCCTATTGGTGTAATTTTCTCATTGTTATATTTGATGAAATCTGCTAGCACTGAATCCTTCTTTACAGTTCTTTTACCATTTTCGTATTCCGTATTTTCTTCTACAAACGCCATAAACTCTTCATTGCTAAAAGGATCATCAAGTGTGGAGGTATCAAAAGTTGCTATCTCTGAACAGGCTGCTGACCCCACTGCGTTATATAGAGAACCTATTGTCTCACAATCCACACCAAAATTAGAAAGATATAATGTCCCTTCGTCTTCTGCATGAGTAGATGGCATCAATTTGGAAATCGCAGTGCCAATAGTCGTTCCAATTGATCCGAAAATAGAATCCTGACTCATACCTATCGCAAAACTATGGATAATAGACCCCAAAAAAGTATTTGGCGAACTTATATCAAATGGGCTCCTATTGAGTCTATCTGCTTCGGCATCCAAAGCTAAAATTTCTGAATTTAATCTAGCATAGGACTTTACCGCATCACCATCACCCGCTGTACCACCACTAGCTTTGGCTAGCATTTTTCCCACATTTACCGCACCTTCCACCAAAAATTCTCCGCCATAAATTCCTCCAATCGTTTCAAAATTGTTTTCTACCATAGAGCTATTGATAGTTGGCACCGTTGCTGCCATCGCGTCATAGTTAGCCGCCTCTTCTCCACCAAACAAAAACCTACCAATCGTTCCCTTAGTTTTTGTACCGGTAGAAGTCACTGTTTCTTCTCTAAATTTATTGTCTACATTTCCTACCCCAATTTGATTCTCTACAGTTTTTAGTACTCTATCCGAAGCGTAATTAGTCACTTTATTTACGTCAATTTTTTCGCCAGACAAAATTGCATAAAGACTCGGTGATTGCAACATACTCCCCTTCATTGTCACTGTTTTACCAGTTTTTGTATCTACTATACTGGACTCCTGTTCTTTAAAAAGGTAATTCATGGCTTCATTAATCTTAGAAGTATTTCCATCTCCTGCTTTCATTTTGCTAATGTTTTCCATAAACGCCATATAAAAAATTGCTGACTTTTGCTCTTTAGAAATAATATCTGCATTATTTAGAGCTATCGTTGCGTCCATGGTTGCCGAAAAACTATCCTCATTAAGATTATTTTCTGCTACCGTTTTTACAAAATCCTCCGCAGAAGAATTAGAGTTTGCTGTGTCACCAACCACTTCGTACTCAGTATATTTTTTACCTTCTTCATCAACTTTCTCTACTAGTCCTACATTACTCACATTTACATTGCTACCCTTACCCACTAATTTTTCCATTACCTCGTCAAACTCCGAATTTTTAGTATAGTTATTTCTAGTAGTGCCAATTTTTTTAAATACTTCTTCTGCCGACTCATCATAATAGTAGGCCGCTCTATCATAAGTTGCCAGTGTAAAAGCGTTATAAAAATTTGCATCACTGTGTAATTTATTTATTAAATTTTCTGCAGAAATTGTCTCGCCATCAAAGACTAAACCATTCCCAACTACTTTTATTCCCTGCCCTTCTAACCTTTTTATAGTGTTTTCTGGGATACTATCATCGGATAGCGCCTGCTGAAACACCAAAAACTTACTTTCTGTAGCATCGGCATATTGTACATCTGTTGCTTCAATTAGTCTTTCTGAAATAGCTGCCGGGATAAAATTACCAAACGAAACAAATATTGCAACCACAACTAACATTAAAGCAATTAGACCTAACGCCCCCCACGATTTATACTGCTTTGTTTTTTTGGTTTTTCCTACCACACGAGAAATAATCTGTGCATCACCAGTATTTAGTGCAGACCTCTCGTTTGCCCTAAGTAATTCTTCCGCGGACATGATATCTATATTATACAATATATGGTATAATATGGCTAGTGATAAAGATAGAAAAGTTTATTCCGGGTGGTTTTGCGCTTGGGGCCGCCGCAAGCGGCAAAAAGATGTTTTTTTGGAATGCCCTCCCTGGTGAAATTGTTACAGAATATGAAATTACCAAAAACAAATCTTCTTATGCCGAAGCTATCGCAACCTTTATCAAAAACCCGTCACCTTACCGTGTAAAACCCAAAGATGAATGCTTTCTCTCTACTTCCCCTTGGCAAATTTTAGACTATGATTACGAATTAAAACAAAAATCCTTGCTCGTTCAAGAAATTTTTAGAGAACATAATATCAAAATTAATGCTCCAGTAGTTGTCACTGACGGCAAAGACTACGAGTATCGCAATAAGATGGAATATTCGCTTTATTACGATATTGAAAAAGCCAAAATTTTCCCTGCTTTTCACGCTCGCGGTTCCCATCGCAAAATTCCTATTACAAAATCATCTCTAGAGCGCCCTGAGATTTTTAAAAAAGCTAAGGAGATTATTGACGATTTAAACGCCCGTGGCGAAGAGGCTCGCAAATACCAAACTTTACTTCTTCGCTGCAATCAAAACGGCGAAGTTTCCGGCGGGCTCTACGAAAATCACCAACCCCATCCAGTTTTTGATAATCTCAAAGATATTATTTTGGGTCAAGAATATTCCTATTCTCCCAACGGCTTTTTTCAAATCAATCTTCCGGTCTACGAACTGGCTTTAAAAGAAATCAAAAAACATGTCACCACAGATAATGTCTTAGACCTTTACGCCGGTGTAGGCACTATCGGCTTGTCCGTCGCTCGTGACAAAAATTTGACCCTAGTAGAAGTCGACAAATCTGCCTACAAAGAATTAGTGAGTAATGCCAATAACGCCAAAACCATTCTAGATAAATCTGAAAATGTATTAAATTATATTCAAAATAATCAGACAGTTATTTTGGATCCACCAAGAGCTGGCTGTGACAAAAAATTAATAGACACACTATTAGAAATTGCTCCCCAAAAAATCATTTATCTCTCTTGCAATCCTGCCACTCAGGCCCGCGACGCTAAGTATTTATTGGAAAAATATCAAATAGAGCTAGTCAAAACCTTTAACTTCTTCCCTCACACTCCTCATATTGAAAACTTAATAGTTTTGGAGCGAAAAAATGGATAACTTGCCCAAAAAACGCACCCTCTGGTTTGCCATCATTAATGCATTTTTAATTCTCACTACCATTATTGTTACATACATTACTTTATGTTTTGGCACGGTGGCCGGACAGGTAGATACCGGCACTAGCTATGGTTGGGAATATATTATCACCTTTACGGTCCAAAGCAACCTTTTGCTAGGTTTAATTGCCTTAATTAATTTAATTTTTAGTATCAGAAACCTCAAATATAACAAACCTATCCCACGAGCGGTTTTTAACTGGTATTTGGTAGCTTCTTCTGCTGCCATGCTCACCGCTCTTGTAGTGATATTTTTCCTAGCGCCCTTACGGACCTTTTCTGGCCGCAATTATTTTGACATGCTGCTTGGTCCCATGTTTTTCTTCCACTTCTTTAATCCATTTCTCTCCGCCGCCGCGTTTATTTATCTTACGCCTAAGATAAAATTTGCTCGTCCAGATTGCTTCCTAGCGCTCATTCCTCCAATCGTTTACGCCGGCCCATATATTTTAAATGTGGTAATTCTCAAAAACTGGCCAGACTTTTATCATTTTACTTTTGGTGGCCACAACTGGGCAATTTTGCCGGTATTCATTGTTATTTCCGCCATTACTTTTTCGATTGCTTCGCTTCTTGCTTATCTTCATAATCGCCGCCACCACTAGTATAAAAATCTTTGCAAATCTTTTTGGTTGTGCTATTATAAAAATAAGGAATGACAAACCCCAACGCACTTTTTAACTAGAACTTTGGCTAAATATAAAATTAAACGTAAAAATCGGCACCAGTAGGTCCAATTGCGTTTAATCTTGTACGAGGTCAAATGCGTTGGGGTTTGTCAGCCTACGGGTGCCGATTTTTAATTATATGACCCTTAAACAAATCGGCACCCGTAGAATTCCTTAAGAAGGGAAATACATGGTCATACAAATCAAGAATTATATCAACAAATTCAAGCTTATCCGTATAACAGGTATTGCTACTAGTGTAGCTTTCCTCTTATTAGTATTCCTTTCAGTATTCCCAATCATCGGCTATCAAGAGCAAGCCGAAGCCACACCAATAACTAGCACTTCTACTATTACGATTACTTCTGCTTCTAGTATAGCTAGTGTAGATATTGCTCCAATAGCAAGTACTGGCACTTTTGCTAGTAGTGATAGTAACTCATCAGTAGCTTTTGGAGTAAGTACGGATAATCTCACTGGTTATCAGCTAAGTATTATAGGCAATGATGCTACTGGAGAACTTACTAATACAAGCCATGGTGATACTATAGCTTCTATCTCCAGTCCAGTAGATGCTACTACCTTTGCTACAGGAGATACAGAGACTTATGTTAACAAATGGGGTATATTACCTAGCAAATTGAATTCAACTGCTAATACAGATTTTCTAGCAGCTCCTACTACAAATACCAATATCATTATAGACATTACTTCTAGTCCTAATACTATCGCTAATAACTATACTATAGGCCTAGGAGCTAGAGTAGACTATACCAAGCCAGTAGGAACTTATACTAATACTTATGTATTGCAAGCGGTAGGAAGACCAGTTATGTATACAGTTAACTATTTAGACGATAGTCCAGATACTACTACAGTATCTTCTACTCTCCCTGCTCCAGAAGCTGGTCCTAATGCTATAGCTAAACTAGCTCTTTCTACTACTATTCCTACTAGAGCTACTTACAAGTTTAATAAATGGTGTGATGGTACTGTTACTCATTCTACTGCTGGTGATACTTGTTCTGGTACTACTTATAGTTCTGGAGCAGACTTTATTCCTACCATTAATGGCACTAATAACCTTTATGCTATGTGGAGTCCAGTAACCTTTGCTGAAGCTTATCAAGAAGCTGGGAAAAGCCAAACTAGTGGTTATTATAAAATGCAAGATATGACTACTAACATCTGTGCGGCAGTTACCCAAGACCAAAAGATTCAACTGATGGATGCTCGCCAAGAAACTAGTACAGTTACTTATAGAACTTATTGGATAGCTAAACTCAGAGATGATAAGTGTTGGATGATACAAAATTTGAGGCTGGGAGCTAGCCTTGCTGCTAGCAGTGGGAGTATGACGCTTACTACTAGTAATTCTAATATTACTAATAATTTCGAACTTACCAATAAACAGTCTCACCCAGTTCATTTTCCTAGCAAAAATCTTGGCAAAGTAGATCCCGCTGTGTCAGATAGTATTTTTGTATGGGATGGACCAGCTTTTTACTGTGCCCCATCAGACGGCAATAACTACGTCGGCTGCTATTATAATTGGTACACCGCAACTGCAGGTATAGGTAAGGGAGGATATGGACCAAACGGTGCAACTACGCCAACCACAGTTGAAGGCAATATCTCGGTTGACATTTGTCCTAAAGGATGGATGATGCCTAGCGATGGTGATAATAGCGATTTCCAAGCACTGTCTAATCAATATACGCCGCTCCAAATGCTAGTAACAAACCCCACTATTACATATGATAATGACGGAACATATTTGCCAGGTTTTCTTCTCGGCGGATATTATACAGGTACGGCAGACGATGGTATGGGTGTTTCTAATTCAGGATGGTATTGGTCTCGTACTAATTATTCCATGGGGTATGCCTACCGGTTTATTATAACTACAACTAAAGTTAGTTATAATACTAAATACAATAAAGATACTGGCAACTCCATTCGCTGCCTCGCCTATAGCTCCTAAAACAACAAAAAACCAATTTATTCCGGCAACAAATAATCCAGATAATCCTTGAGCATCCTTGTCCCAGATATTATCGGCAAAAAGCCAGCAAGTTGTTTTTGGATTAACCCCGCCAAAACATCTCTATCTTGCCAGGCTCTTCCGGCTTCGTCCATCCGCCGATAAAGCTCCAAAACTTCTTCATCTTCCCCCATTCCTCGTACCGAAAGATAATCAGAAATAGAACCATCCGCTACGCCACCATCATGCGTAGAAATTAACAAATTTAAGTTACCTATATCCTTTTCCCAGGATGTGCCACAAGCTTCCAGGCCCACAATCGGCATATTAATTGCTATGTTAGAGCCCACAGACAGTGCATAGGCTAATCTTTCATCATAATCTACGATATAATGCACGTGCTCTCTCAAAAAATCATCCGAATTAACTAGCTCCAAAACGTCCCTCAAAATTCCCGCCATCTTCACGTCCCCTGTATGCACTCTGCCCGCAATAATATAATGTGCATTATATTTTTGCAAAATCTCTCTTAATCTTGCAGGGTCTTTAAAAGGTAGTTGTGGCCTTTTGTAATTCACGAAACGCCGCTTAAAGTCAAACAAAATCTCTCCATTTTCAAATTTGAGGTACCGCCCATTTTGATCCGGACGCCTAGAAAGCTCATCATTTAATATCCCTCTACCAATTTCTTTAAATCCCAAAATCAAATCGCAAGAAAGCGCCTTTAATTTTTCCGCAAAATCAGGGGTAGGGATGTCAAATTCATCCAGGATCTTTTCGTCATGATAAAAGTTCATAATATCTGGTAGAATCCATTTTTGTAGGTCAATTCCATTAGTGATTGCCTTGAATTTTACCCTCTCACCGGCAATGTCGCGATAATTTGCCACCCTAGCGTGTAATTTAGAAACCCCCGAGCGTAGCTCCGCGATTTCTATCGCTACCGAAGATAGCTTAACTTTTCCATTCACAAATTTATCTGAAAGCCACTTTTTAACTGCTCGAGATTTAAGATTAGGAAAGACAAAATTTTCAAATTGGCCATAATAAAATTCCGCTTCCGCCGCCTGTATTAAAGTATGATTGGTATAAAGTGTATGTTTGCGGGTGTAGACCATCGCTTCATAAAAATCCATTCCGTTAGAGACTAGCTCATCCAAACGCACCAAGGCGGCAAAAAACGTCGCCACTTCATTTAGCTGCATGATCGCTGGCCTCAAACCCAACAATTTTAATGCTTGATATCCACCAAAACCTAGCGACACTTCTTGGTAAAGTCTATGATCAGAGCCAGAAAGCCCCGAATATAGCTCGCCAAAATTAGGCTCTGTAATTGCTAGAATCCGAGTATTTTCAAAAGCCTTTTCTATTACCTCCAGATTACAATCATTGCCGCAACACCTCACCGATACGTCGCCAACTTTATTAAAACCATAGTTACGATAATCTACGGGGATATGCTCGTCTACAATCTGCCCGTCTTGCCATTTTTGATGGGTCTCAAACGGGTAAAAAGGTGTTATCAAAACAAACGGGACCTTCACTTGTTCAGCTATTCGCCTAGCATCAGCCGCCAGAACCCCCAAACCGCCGCCACCACGAATCCCATTTTCTTGATCGTATAATTCTAGAGTCCAATAGGTATAAGGACGCTCTGGCGACAACTTGCGATTAAACACACGCCTATCAATAGCGGTTTCAAAAACTTCGGTATCTTCAATATTTTCTAATGGATGATAAAAAAAATCTTGTTCCATGCTTATGCTTATTATAACATCAATAATCAAAAATTGAAACGGAATTCATTTTCGTTTAATTTTCTTACTGGTTTCTTTTTCTGGGCTTTTCTTCCCAAAGAAAAGCCCAAATACTTTAATACCAAAAGTTTTTCGGCAGCTCATCGGCAACTCTTTGGTGAAATTCCCAATCAAACTCAGGAATTTTTTCAGGTATTTTGCCATCTTTGAAATATTTTTGGCGAATATATTCGGCAGTCATTGGCTTACCTGGAATCAAGCGATATTTTTTACGCATATTAAGGCCCCTTTTATACCCATTCGGTGGCAAAACTGCCATCGGCAAAAAGTCACATTTCATTTCTGGATCCTGATATAGTCTCAAAGCTAGTACCGACATCGTGGGTATAATTGGTTCCTTTTTTTCATACACATCCCTATTTTTAAATACTTTTTCTTGTCTAGTAGCTGATGGTGCTACAAAAATCACCCCACCATTCTTGATTACCTGATGTGATAAATCTGTGTACATATCTTTGAACTCATGTTTGATTCTATTTCCCTGCTCATACAAAAATGTACCCTTTTTAAGGCCCATTTTCTCCCAGGTAGAAGGTGTAATAGTTGGCGTAATGATAATCCCCAACATTTTAATCTTGTCATAAAATGGAGCAAGCGCCTCATACCACGGTAAATTTACTGGAAAAAGCATCGTCGAGTCACCCATCACGTCTACTTTCATCATCATAATTCGCCCGATTTCGCCCAAAGAGGGATGATTAAAACCCACCACCAAACCATTTTTAGTATCCTTAGGGAAGCCTTTATATTCTCCTGGCGCAACCCTAGAAAGTACCTTTACTAATTTTTTTCTAGCACTTTTACAATGTTTTTCATAGTTATTTTTTGGCCCCGTAGAAGCAATAAAATATTCCACCGCTGCCTTGCAGACTTTGCCCACTGGCACCATTTCTTTTCGCAATTTTTCTGCACCAAAAGTCTTAAGGAGTGAATAATTTTCATAAATAATTTTGCGATTAATCTCCCCCGCCGAAAGAGTTTCAAGCTCTTTTTTGGTGAATGTCTTTTTTCTGCCACTCATGCCTTCATTATAGCATTTTTTAAGAATTTATGGTAAAATATGAGAGTACTGGGGTGTCGCCAAGTGGTAAGGCAACGGGTTCTGGTCCCGTCATTCGTGGGTTCGAGTCCTACCACCCCAGCCAGAATAAAACATGAATGACCTATTAACCACAAAAGAGATGCCGGACCGTTGGGGCGTTAGCGCCAAGCAAAATGCTAGAACCAAAACAATAGGTGACTATTGTGCCAGATTCGATGAAATTGAAAAAAAATACAATATATTATACCCAGAGAGCAATAACGCTACATATACCAGTCTTTTAAATTACTCCGATGACCTAGAAAAGCCATTTCAGAGATGGTGTAGATATAAAGAAGGATTTTCTACTCAATTAGTCCAAAATCTGATAAAACACTACTCTACACATACTTCTAATATCATACTTGATCCTTTCTCTGGTAGTGGGAGCACGATATTGGCTGCTAATAAATTAGGGTACGAAGGCATCGGCTTTGAAGTCAATCCTTTTTCCTTCTACCTCTCAAAATGCAAACTGTGCAATTATACTAATTCAGAAAAAAAAGAATTCGATGCCGCTTATAAAAAACTTCTAAAAGATATGCTTATTAAGAAAAGAGGCTACACGCTTCCGGCATTATCCATTAGTAAAAAGGTTTTTAATAAAAAAATTGAAAAAATAATGATGACATTAAAAGTCTTAATCGAGGAAAGCGAATATACAGATAATATTAAAAATCTTCTAAAGCTTGGTTGGCTTGCCAGTATAGAACCTTTATGCAACTACAGAAAAGCTGGCAACGGGCTAAAAATTAAAAAATATGTTAAACCCCGAATAATTACAGAAGATGATGCTGTAAAAATATTACAAAATGAATATTCCGTTATGAGTGCAGACATTAGAGATGAAACCACCAAAAAACATTCTAAAATCTACAACACCAGCTGTCTAAATATGGGAAGTTATATTAAAGATAGTTCTATAGATGGAATAATTTTTTCACCTCCATATGCTAATTGTTTTGATTATACAGAAATTTACAAACTAGAATTGTGGTTCGGGGGATTTGTGAAAGATTATTCCGAACTTAAAAAATTACGCAAATCATCGCTACACTCTCACTTAAATGGTGATCTAAAAATTGATGTAGAGCCAAAAAGTTCATTACTTACTGAGCTCATTAACGATGTACAAGCAAAGGATCTCTGGGACAAGCGCATACCAAAAATGCTGATCCTTTATTATGACGACATGTTTACAGTTATCGACGAATGTTACCGCTCTTTAGCTAAAGGCGGTTTTTGCTGCATTGTAGTCGGAAATTCTTCCTATGGAGGAGTAATATTTCCAGCAGACCTCATACTTGCAGATTATGCGGAAAGAATCGGATTTAAAATAGACAAAATTGTCGTGGATAGATATATAATTACAAGCTCGCAACAATACGAAAAAACAAAAGAAGCCGGTAGATTCCAAAGGGAGAGTATAGTATGTCTAGTGAAGAAGTAATTGAAGTCGAACATCTTCCGCTAAAAATTGAAAATGGAGCAACGTATTCAATTGTGCAAGCTAACCCAAATAACTATACGCACGGTATGTTTAAATATCCTTGCAAGTTTATTCCTGAAATTCCACGTTGGGGTATAAAAAAGTATTCTCACAAAAACACCGTTGTTTTTGATCCATTTGCAGGTAGCGGAACTTCATTATTGGAGGCTAATATACATGGCTACAACGCATTGGGCACAGAAATCGACGATGTAGCGATACTACTCACCAAAGTCAAAACCAAGAAACTATCAAAAAAACAAATCAAGGAATTAAAAAAAATACAAGAAGAATTACTACAAAGATTTTCAAGAAACACACAAAGTAAATTTAGGCCAGTTATATCCAATCTTTCTCATTGGTTTTCCGATGATGCAATTAATAAATTGGGGCTTATCCGAGACGAAATTAAAGCCCAAGCTGATATTGACATTGCCGACTTTCTCAAGGTCGTGCTAGTATCAATTATTAAAAAAGTGTCCTACGCCGATGATGCCTCTCCAAAACCATACGTATCAAATAATATCAAAAAAGTCCCTCCATCAGTAGATTCGTGCTTTGCCAATACTTATAGTAGATATATAAAAATGGTCGAGGAGCTCAATAAAATAAGGGCATTAGGCAGTTCTGAAATAATTGGCAAGAGTGCGCTAAATTTTTCGTTGCCTCACAAAACAAACCTGGCCATAACTTCCCCTCCCTACATCAACGCTTTTGACTATGGTAGAATTATGCGACTCGAAAACATCTGGCTGGATTTCAACGATGAAACTTCTTTAAGAAACAAGAAAAAATCCTATATTGGGACAGAAATTATAGGAAGAGATTTTGAACCAAAACATTCGGATATTCTCAAACGAAGTGACTTGCTCAAAAAATACGTCTCCACTATCGACAAAGTTGATAAAAAGCGGGCGCTTATCGTTGAAAAATTTTTTGACGATATGCTCCAAAACATCCAGTGTGTACACGATAATTTGTGCGATAGAGGTAAATATATGATTGTTATTGGAAATAGCAATATTAGAAAGCAAGAAATTGAGAGCTGGCGCGTGTTAGAACAACTTGCAAAAAGTATAGGCATGAAGACTGATTCCTATTTTAGTTATATAATAAAAAATCCGTATATTAGGATTCCGCGGAGTGGAAAAGGTGGAAAAATTGCAAAAGATTATATAATAGTAATGGAGAAATAACACTATGGCTACAAAAAATCGCACAAAAGAAATTTGGCTTATCCCAAAAAGGGTAAGCGTACATCAAGCAGTTTGCCTCATTGAGGGTATTCTTAATCGCAGTTACGATGGTACAACCTGGAATCCTAACAAACAAAACGACCTCGGCGTAAATCTAAAGAGAAGAGGAGCAACAAAAGATGGCAGCAACATATCTTCTCAAGCAATTAGGACGCTTGCGGCTCTCCCCCAGTATCTTGGCTTTTTATATATCGATACAAATAAAACCCCCAGCACTATAAATATTACCAAGGCTGGCCACCAGTTTTATAATATGCACAAAAACGAGCTAAAAACCGTCACTAACCTAGTGGCCGGTAAAGATGATATCATTACAACATCTAAGGCTGTTTTGCAGCAGATGGAAAAGCTCCAAATAACCAATCCCATAATTAATAAAGACTGCGAAAATATTTTTGTTTTTCCGTTTCGTTTTATGCTAAAAGTCTTACTCGAGGTAGACTATCTTGACCAAGAAGAAATTGCATATTTCTTGTTCAAAGTGAGAAATGAAGATGAGTTGAATCTTATAGTTCACGAAATTAAGAATTTTCGTAAACTTTCAATTTCTCAAAGAACCTCTATTATCGAAGCTTTTAAAAAGACCCATATAGGAAACATCACGCTTGTTCAGGCTGCCTCGTCCGGATACTATATCGCCCTATGCGAGGCGACTGGAATAATTGACAGAGTTAAAGTATGCCCAGAAAATAGAGAGGCGTCCATTCCGGCGCTACGTATTAACGAAAAATCTCTTGGATACGTAAAGAGTGAACTCGCAGAAAAGTTTGCTAATGTTAAAGTCTATGATTTTAAAGACAACCTTAATCTTTGGATTGATTATATTGGCGAGCCAAAACGTCTGACACCTCCGATTGATGTTTCTCTGCATAACCAATCCGATGATGATTATTTAATTCAGATACACCAAGGGAACAAATACATTACAGATTGCATTATCAATGCTCATGGGGCCGTAGAAAAGCCCATGTTTGCTGACGAAGAGTATATTATAAAAGTCATCGATTTAACCGACGGAGAATACGCAAATGACGTATCAATAAAGCCTACGTTCAGTCTTAGAAATTTTGATGTCGTTACCTCCAAAGGTTTAAAATTCAAAAAAGAGGAATCTCTTCAAGACATTATTGGCGAAATAGAAGAGCATTGTGCATCTCAAAATTTTAACAATAAAACCCTAAATTACCTAAAAGCACTCAGAAAAGTTACCGGAATTGATAGAACACAAGACATGCAACTTCGCGGAGCATATTTGGAATATTATTTCTATAAATTATTATCTTTACTCAAACGTGGCCATCTAATAGATGACGTGGTTTGGAATGGTAAGTTAGACGCACGGTACAATCTTCCGAAATCAGCGCCAGGAGGCAAAACCGGTACTCCAGATATAGTGTTTGCTATAGACGGCACACATTTTATTCTCGAATTAACAACTATCAAGGCAAAAGCACTTCAGTTTAGCGCCGAAGGAGCTTCGGTGCCCGACCATGTAAAAATCTATAACGAGAATAACAAAAATGAATGCATCGGGATATTTTCTGCTCCAATCATCCATCCAAGAACAGCGGCTTCGGTTAAATCTACTTCAAACAATAATGGAGTAGAGACTAAATGCATAGAGGTAAAAGAATTGCTTAAAATTTTACAGCAAAAAGATAAGGAAAGTATCAAAAATTCTATTAAGAATTATAGTGAAGAAATAGCTTAAATAAAAAAGCGGCACCAAAAGCGCCGCTTTTCAAATTTACCACAGAGGATATTTTTGTTGTAAGGCATAATTTTCTTCAAACATTTTTACCAGTCCCCGCACGGTTTTGGGCCCTCGCTTGATTATACCATTGATTAATGTGCTATATATCTTTCCGCAGACGCGATACTTTTGACGGGGATCAACCAAGGCGATAACGTCATAATCCCTCCTAGGAAGATAAAGCCTAACAGCAATCATCATTCTAGGTTCAATACCTTTTTTTGGTCGCACCAAAATCTGTTTTGCGTCCCATGCAATATAAGATTTTTCGCTATTGGTGAGTAACACAGAAAAATCTTTTATCAAGTCTATCGAGTCATTCTCGAGGATATAATATATTTTGTACGAAACATGAGGGCCTTGTTTTGGCTCACTCATAACCAGAATAACATTGCGTGTCATTTGACAATGGTAAGGATTGATATAGGAACAAACGCCTAGCCTGTAGGGGGAATAATCCCAATAAAAGCTGTCCAAACCTACCACAAAACACCTTATTTTTAGTAAGGAATTTTCCATAGAAATCCCATCTTGTGGTTTTTCAGTGATAGCAAGAAACGTGTGCTTCCCTGTGCGACAAACTCCTACACAATTTTCTCCGTGCATCTCCAGAGCGTAGATTCTATCTCTCCCCCCGATGTGATTAGAAATGATAAGAATATCACGAGATAGTTTTATTGTATAGTCCTTATCGTCAACTATGCAACCCAAGAAACTGCATCCATATTTAGGTAGTACCGGAATATAATGATTTTTCTCTATTAGCTTTGGTAAAATTAATTCGCCCCAATTATTGATTGGTAAATAGGTATAGACAGAATCACCAGCTAAGTTCTTTTTTTCTGTAAATAATCCAGAAACTTTCTCGTCAGAACCCCCTAGATAATACCCGCCGCATTTTTCATAATAATTAGCGATCTTAACTTCTTCATAGCGCTCTCTTGCTAGCTTCACAAAACTATCAAAATCCGTTACGGTAGGGCTAGTAGAGCCACAAAGCTCCAAACATGTCTCCACAGAGCATCCGTCACTCGTTGGTTCCACCAGAATAAAACGAGCTGTAAGATAAGGTACCTCAACCTTAATCTGCCTAGTGTCTTTTTCAACTACCACATGAATTTCTGGATCAACTAAGTTTCTAAAAACATCTCTTATTTCCAACCGATTAGCTACAGAATAAATGTGTGCATCTTTCAAAAAATCTTCAAAATAGAAAAATGCCCCATCAAATAAACCAGTCGCCTTTTCGACAAAAATCTTAGACAAGACTTTTGTTCCCTCTTTATAGGACAATAGAATATGCGATAATAAATTTTGGGTTAGCACAACAAACTCATTCCTGTCTATCTGCCAAGCATCGCATTCCGAGCCAAGCTCAGGTACCGGAAAGACGAATCTTTCACCGTCAAAATCCGTAAAAGAAATAGCTCCCAAGAATTCTGCCCCTCTAATGTCGCATAGATCCTCTAACGTCCAACATTCTACATCAGTATGTAGTTTTACCATAAAAACACCCTCCTTTTTTAAGATACTAGCAGTCTAAACTTAACTCTGTCAAAATTATAGCACCTGCAATCTCAAAACTCAAGCATAGACTCTATTCGCTTCTCAAAGCTTCCACTGGATCTTTTTTAGAGGCGGCTTTAGCCGGGATTAACCCGCCGATCAAGGTCAGAACCACCGAAAGTATAATCAAAATTACTGCCGAAATCGGCTGAAGCTCGGCGTATAGAGGAATGTCGCCGATGAACGAATGTAAAATTGCATTAATTATCGGAATAAATAGATAAGTAATGCCGATTCCAAATAGACCAGAGAGGAGCCCCACAATAAAGGTTTCCGCATTAAAGATATTTGAAATATTGCGTTTAGACGCACCGATTGCCCGAAGAATTCCGATTTCCTTAGTTCTCTCATATACCGAAATATAAGTAATAATCCCAATCATGATTGAGCTAACTATAAGAGAAATTGACACAAACGCAATCAAGACATAACTTACAGCATCTACAATCGCCTTAACCGAAGACATCAAAACTCCAGTCGTATCAGTATAATCAATTACTTTATCATCTTGTTTTAAGGTCTTCATTTTTTCATTGTAATCATCCAAGAACTTTATAAAGTTAGTTTTCCCATCAAAAGAACTAAAATAAAACGAAATTTGCTTTGGATCGTCTAGTGGCTGATAGCCCATCAATGCCAAATTAGTAGAAAGCGTAGACTGCTTTTTAGTAAACATCGCTTGGACCACGCGCGAAAGTTCTTCTTCTGTAAAGTTTAACTTAAACGCCCCCACAATTGCCGACTCATCTACGTGAAAAGCATTAGCAAAAGTATTAGTAAGATACGATGTGAGAGAGCCGACTTTGGTTAAAATTTCTTTTTTCATTACCGCCTCAGTCATTTGGCCAGCCAAACCAGTAAAGACTTCATTTATAATCGCATTAGACTCTAAATCTTCAATCGAAAGTGCCAATGGGAAAACTTTCAAGAAAATCTGTCTGAATATTTCGGCCGGCACCAAATAACTATCTTCTAGATCGGCAAAATCTTGCTCATCGAAAAATGGTGCGATGCAAGTTAAATCATTATCAGCGTCGCATTTCCCTTCACTAGCAAGACCGGACTTTCGCACCGAGAAACCATTTTTAAGGCTAGTGAGTCTGAAAAACAAAGCTTCTTTAGCTGGTGTAATATCTACTGTAATTTCATTAGAAATTTCCGAAATATACTCTTGAGATTTTGCAGAAACTGCCTTTTGGTCTATATTCACCCCAAAGGCTTTTGAAAGCGCCGCGGAATCTGCCGAGACCAAGTCCGAAAATTCAAAGTTAAAATCATTTTTATCCTCGCCAAATTTAGTGTTGGAAAATACATCGAGCGTTGGGTTTTCTAGCTGTTTTTTTACAATTTCGGTATTCTCAGATTTTTCTATAATATGCGTAATGAGTGATGGTAAATACAAAATACCACTACCTAACGAGAACGAAGAATCCGGCGTCACAATACCAACAATTTTAAGCTCCTCAGACTTATTATTATACACATCCATCATATAAGACGCATCTTCCGACATGTCTTCATAAACTTCATATTTTTCGCTATATTTATATATATCTGCCGGCAAAATCAAACGAAGTTTAGCATTCAAAATATCATCATATTCAAGCGTCAAAGGGTCTTCAGAAAGGTCAACATCTTCCCCGCCCATAATTTTAGTAATATTGCTGCTAATTTTGTCGGTATCATGAAAACCCAGCGAATAAGTTAGAAAATCAGAAATTTTATTTGGGTTAGAAATAAATACCACCATTTCATTGTAATTTTCCGGATAACGCCCAGCTACTAATTTCATATCGGCTTTGATATTTTCTGGCGCATATTGTACAAATGCCGAAGTAAGGCTAGAATAAGAATTCATTAAGGAATTACTTCCTAGAACTGTTTCAAACAAACTATTCGGGTTTAATTTAGCGAGCTCATCAGTGGCATCAATTGTATAGATAATTGGGTCAATATTATATTCATTTTCAATTAACCTAATATCATCTTTCACTTCATTATAATGATTATCGAGATAGGTTCTAAAACTTTTTAGATCATTTTTGGTGACATTACCAAGTGCCGACGACATAATTGGATCTTCATGGAGCTTGCCATCTTCCGGAACCGAACCCTCACTGCCGGTGAGGCTAAGGAGCACTCCAGCAATATTTGACGATTCCTTCATTAGCGCCAAAGGATAAGACGTCAGCGTATCCCTCTCAATTTTATCGATATAGCTTTGAAAACCAGTAGATACAGACATAATCAGAGCAATGCCAATAATGCCAATTGAGCCAGCAAACGCCACTAAAATCGTGCGGCCTTTCTTGGTTAGCAGATTATTAAGCGACAACCCTAAAGCAGTAAAAAACGACATTCTGGTTTTGTGCTGTTTTTTAGCCGCTATGTCTTCATCTAGAAAAGTCTTCATCTTGCCGTCGTAGATGTTTGAATCTGAAGTAACCTCACCATCTTGTAGAGTGATGATACGAGTAGCGTATTTTCTCGCCAAATCCGGATTGTGAGTAACCATAATTACCAATTTAGTTTTGGCGATTTTTTTCAGCAAATTCATAATTTGAATAGACGTATCAGAATCCAAAGCCCCCGTGGGCTCATCTGCCAGCAAAATATCCGGATTATTTACGAGCGCACGAGCGATTGCTACACGTTGCATCTGCCCGCCAGAAAGCTGTGCCGGCTTTTTATTGATATGATCTTTCAAGCCTACTTCTTCTAGTGCATGGCGAGCTCGCCGTACCGCTTCTCTTTTGGAAATTCCAGAAAGTGTCAAAGCTAGCTTTACATTGTTTAAAATTGTTTGATGTGGAATCAAATTATAACTTTGAAACACAAACCCAATCCGGTGGTTGCGATATGCGTCCCAATCTTTATCTTTAAATTTTTTGGTAGAAATTTCGTTGATTTTAAGATCGCCCGCATCGTATTCATCTAACCCGCCGATAATATTGAGAAGTGTAGTTTTGCCAGAGCCAGAAGGCCCCAAGATTGCGGCAAATTCTGATTGGCGAAAATTAAGATTGATGCCTTTTAAAACTTTCTGGTCTTTGCTAGCAACATGATAAACCTTAGTAATCCCTTTTAACTCTAACATTATCAATAATTATACCAAAAATTAGCGTCTTTGGCCAGCGTTCATCATCATATTTCCGCCATTTCCCACCGTGGTAGTGATGCTAGAAATTGTAAATGATTGATAAACTCCGCCATCTACATATATATAATATGTCTCGCCAGCTTTAAACTTACTACTTCCAGCCGCTAGATGGCTAAAAGTCTTAGCCGAAGTATGAGATATGATTGTGTCGCCATTAACATCCAAAATAGTAACTTCGGTGCCTTTAGCTAAAGTAGAAGTAAAGTAGATACTTACATTGTAGACCGATGAAGTATTGCCAAGGCTCTCCGCCATACCGCTGGCGCCTACCGCCACTACAGTGCCTCCATTCATCACGATTCCCGCACCAGAATCTAGCGCACCGTTACCATTATTGGTAGGCCCGTCAACCACTACATTGCCACCGTTAAAATATAACCAGCCATTAGAGTCGATACCATCACCTGCTGCGTTTACATAAATCGAGCCGCCGTTAATCACGAGTTCGCAGTTTTCGTTTGCGGCAAATGGATTAGCTCCTGCCCGATTTTGCGAAGAAGAATCGGCTCCACCACCAGCGTTCATCCCGTCATCATTAGAAAAGACCGAAATCTCCCCTGCATTAATAGAAATTTTCTGAGCCTCCAAACCCTCGTAAGATTTAGTAATATTGATTTTTCCACCATCCACAATCAATCTCGCGTCTGCGTGAATTCCATCGTCAGAAGAAGAAATTTTAATATCTCCGTTAGTAATACCAACGTAATTATTGCTATGGATAGAATCGTCGACAGAAACGATGTCAAAATTGCCACCATATATTATTATACTGTTGGTAGCCTTAATACCTTTGCCGCTCGCTTTAATCGCCAAATTTCCATCTTCAATCAAGATGAAACCTTTAGTCGTATCGGTATCATTATTAGACTTAACCGCATCAGCAGAAGAAGCAATATTGAATGTACCATTCGAAATATGCACAGAATCTTTCCCTCTAATTGCGTCATCCGCCGCAGTGATGTTGTATGTACCATTTCTAAAAGTCAGATCATCTTTAGAAACAATTCCATCACCATGGTTAGCCTTAATTGTGAGCGCACCATCGCCAGTAAACGCTAAATCTGATTTTGAATAAATCACCCCGTCTACATCCTCATCTAAACTAACATCATATTTCGCTCCGTCTTCAAGATAATTTACGCCATTAAGCTCAATTACCAAATCATCTGCAGTGTAGCAAGCAATCGTCGGACCGCTAGAATTTTTGATAGACACATTATTGAGCACCAAACGCACCACATCTTCCTTGGTAGCATTGATAATGATGCCGCCATCAGAAATCTCCCCACTAAGATAATAAGTCCCCGAGGTGGTAATCGTATAAGTATCAGAAAGTTCCACTTCATACGATGGATATCTTTCCCAATTGATATTGATATCACCATTATCTATGTTAACCGTCCCAGCTACATTAGCGGCATTATCGCCAGTATGACCATGGATTAAATTCAAGACCACTGCACAGACAATCATAGCCACCAAGAGCAAAGTACCTGCTAAAATTCCCCAATTAAACTCAAACTTCTTGTTTGGTAACTCCTCAGAAGCAGGAGTCTTTATAGGAATAGGAGCATCTTGGGCCTCGCCATTCCAAAAATTCCTTTGGCCAGTAGTCATTTAGAGCTCCTCTTCTAGCACGCACTGTGAAAGTGAAACTTTGAGATTACAATTTTTGGTTCTAATCTCATCCATAAAAGCCTTTTCCTTCACCCCAGCCTTCAAACGAACATTGTAAGTAAGATCGTACAAACTCCCCATATTTACAGTCTTAGAAGAAATGAGTTCAGCATAAGAAGTATATTTTTTGAACGTATCTTTGAAGATATCTGTATAATCCATATCTTCCGGTACTACGATTTTGAGTACTTTGTCTTTTTTGTTTGGTTCCAAAATTGGAGCATAAGTAAATACAACGATTGCAACAATGGCAATTGCAGCCATCACCGCGCCAAATAGCACGTGCCCCATTCCGCAAGACAGGCCAATCATCATCGCAAAGAAAATCGAAAGTAGATTCTTAGCATTACCACGCACCGAACGGAAACGAATCAAAGAAAACGCACCGAGAATTGCAATAGAAGTGCCGAGACTACCATTAATCATAATCATCACCGCCATGGTGAGAAGTGGCAAGACCAAAAGCGTAATCAAAAACCCCTTGGTAGTACCACGCGTAGTAAGTTTATGTGTGAGCGCCAACAATAGGCCCATACCTAGTGCCGCTGCTGCCGCAATTAAAGCGGTGTTGATTTCTAGCCCCGCCGTAGAGCTATCAAATATACTATTAAACATTTTTTGCCTCCTTTTTATTAATTGATTCGTATATTTTACCAATTTTTGAAAAACGTGCCGGGTAAGCTTTAGTCTCCGACAAAACTTGCACCAGCCACAGCGGCATTACCCCGCTCGCCTTAACTTCCATTATAATATTTTTTCTATCACTGAAGTAACGTTTATCATGAACTTTTTTTCTAAAATTCAAATCCGTATTTCTAAAACCCAGATTCTCGTCAAAAGTAATTCTCAAACTGTTTTTACCTATATAGCTTTTACGATCATAATAAATTAGAATCTTCGGTTTTAAATTAAAATAATTAATTAAATAGTCTACTTCTGCGGCGATTTGCAAGTCGTTATCTGTTTCAATTTTTTCACCGGCTAGCTCTAGGGCAGTTTTTTGGTTATTTATAAATTTAAGATAATCATTGTGGGTGATTAAAAATCTACGCTTATAACCTACTCGATTTTCGTCGCCTTTTAGTTTAGTTTTAATTTCTAAAAACACTTTGTCATAACCACCATAAGAACGCGCCCGAAACTTTTGCTTAAAATTCGGATTTTCAATCGATTTAATAATCAAATCATAATTATCGGTGTCAAAATAAATATTAAAAATTTCTGATTTAAAATAAGGGCTTTTTTGCATATTCTTCTCTACTGCCTTCAAAATATTTTTCATTTGTTTTGCATCAATGAGATATTTTTTTTCGATTCGGTCAAAGGTTTTTTCATCCATACCCATATTTTATTTCTCCAAACTTAAAACAAACTTAAAGCCTTAATTTTCATAAAATTTTGCCTCCAACTCTCTACCTAACCTCCGAATATCAGTAAAATCAATTTTATTTGTCATCACTATTATAATATAACTACGTATAGTTCCATCTTCCTGTGGAAACTTTACAATTGCGGCGTCATGGTAGATATTCCAATATTTACCATCTGCATTATAAGCCCAACCTACTTTGTTGTAGACTTCGGCTTTAGCAAAACCTCTAGGCAAACCCTGGCGCCACTCATAGGTGGTATCAGGTTGATTTAGAAAAGAATCCCACATTACATCAAGTAATTCCGTGTCATTAAAATCCGGATGCTCATAAAACCTTTTTAGAATTCTCATAATATCACCAACATTAGAAGTAAGATGTGAAATATCAGAGTTGGTAATCCCCCAGCTATTTTTAATGATAGTGTCTAGCTCGGTGTGACCAATCATACTCCATAAAGTCTCTGCGCAGGGCGAATGAGATTCTCTAATGGCGAGATCCAGACATTTGGAAATAGTTTTGCCAGTAGAGCCAGCCCTAGTATCCCCATCCCAAGTGCCATTTTGAAGACGCTTATATCCTTCATATACTACAAACAATTTATACAAAGATGCTGTATTATAATCCTCTTCTACATTATAGGAAGCAATTTCTTTCCCAAGATCCAAATCATATATCAAAATGCTTTTATTTCCGCCCACAGTTTTCGCCCAAGCATCCACCACTGGCTGAAAATCCACTTCTTTAGTCTGTGGCCCAGGCTCTGGTTCCGGATCTGGGGGTGTTGGCTCAGTAGGAGTAGTATCTTGAGCTTGTTCTGAATTATTTACCATCTCAACAATTTTATCAACTCCAAAAATTACTCCAAAAGTAATTAAGCCAGACAAAAGAAACGCCACAACTACAAGTAAAAAATTCTTACTTCCCACACTCATATTATATATATATTATAGCACTATTTAGAAATTTGAAAAATATTGTGACCAGTGGGTCTTGTATTTAGTATTATTATCAAAATAAAATCCTACCGCCAGTTTAGTATAATTAGGATTGAGAATGTTTTCGCGGTGTTTCTCAGAATTCATCCACGCCGCTACGGTAGTTTCGGGTGACACCGCCGAGCTACCAACCACCAAATTCTCCCCTTCTAGATAAGTAGCATATTCACCCGCGGGCTCTATGCAAGCTGTATCCCAAGAAGAGCCATCCGGTCTAGTATGGGAATAAACTTGCACTATTTCTTCTGCTCTTATTTCTGCTGCATCCGCACAAGTATCTCCCCAAGTTAGTTTATCTAGACCATTCCTTACTCGTTCTTGATTAACTAATGATAAGACTTCATATTTCCATTTGTCTTTTGGTGCTTCCAAAACTATCACATCAATAGTATCGCGCCGATTACCATCATAAGTACCGGCTACAATCGTAGCCTTACCCACACCAGCAATAATCGGCGTCCTGCAAGTATCTGAAGAATAGCCAAGCCAAGTCCTCGCCGAATTATAAAAACCCGAAATCACTTCCGGATTAGTAGTCTGCCAATACATTGCACCCAACCCAGAAAGATCACCCCCTACACAGATATCCGCATTTCCAGTTTCATAAATAAAAATTGAATCTCCCGCCCACAGCTCACCCGCCGGTACCGGATCAGAATTCATCCCTGTGTTAGTGTGTACGGAAGTGACATAGTTTTTTTGTGCCTCAGTTAACTCAGTAGAATTATTACTCTCTGCATCAATCATCTGATCTTGAGTAATATTCTGAGCTACTTCATCCGAACGCTCATCTACCACTCTAAAATCCAACCCGCCATTTAGGCAAATTGCACTAGCAATCAAAACCCCCGCAACTAAAATCGCGGCAGCATTTACCGACAAAAGAATTGTCATCTTAGTCTGTTTGAGAGTTGCCGCGGCAGCCGCCATCCCGAATCAATACCTCCTTAAGCTACCATTATTATAGCATAATAAATTAATTTTTAAAATTTATTGAATTTACGTTTTTTTCATGCTATACTAAAAACAGCTAAAGGAGGTACCGTGCATTTAACTACATTACTTCTCATCATTGTCGCTATTTTGACGGCGCTTTCTGGCATTGCCGTATTTTCTGGGGCTCATAAAGGTGAACGTATACGTGCATTTCTATTTTTCTTCACTACAATTATGGCTCTAATTTGGGCAATCGGCATTGGAGTTTTTCTTTCTCTACCAGAAGATACTAGCCCAGATATCACCAAGATCATTATAGACATGATCTATATAGGTGCACCAATTATGTGTTGGGGGTTAATGGCCTATGCTTGCCACAGTTATAAATTGGGGCGAATCGGCATGGTTATTCTAGGAATATTATGCTTAGTATTTGTTGGCACAATTTTAGCAAAGCCCGAACTTCTCTATAGTGGCTTTACATTAAGCGAGGCTACCGGCAATATCGTGCATCTTCACCAAGATAATTTCTATATATTATATGGCGCCTACCACTTTTTAGCGGTTGGATTATATATCATAGGGTTAGGCTACACTGCCTACACCGCCAAAACCAGCCAAGTTAAAAAATCCTATCTCATGGTACTAATAGGTTTCACTATTACCGGCATTCTGGCGCTAGTTTATGATTTTATCTTGCCATACTTTGGCAAATATGACACTATTTGGGTAGGTATTTTAGCTATGTCTATCGCTTGGATTTTTCACTACTACGCCATTCTGCGTTACCACCTACTCAATCTTTCCAGCCCATGGCTCAAGACTTTCTCTCGCGTAATTGTATTAAGCTGCGCCGCAGTAATCTATCTAGTAATTTTCTTTATAATTTTTGCAGCATTATTCAAAACTCCTGCTCCGTCTGTCCAAGTAATTATTCTTAATGTATTAATGATTGCCGCAGTAATGTTATTGATTCCAGCCCTAAACGAATTGAGTGCCTTTGTTGGTTCGCTTGCCTCGGCTGACGAGATAGATGTATCCTATATTATCAAAAAAATGACCGCCATCGTAGGCTACGACGTCAATCTTACTGAGCTCTCCTCATTCCTTTGTGATCATTTGCATTTTCAATACATTGGTTTTATCCTAAATGGAGAGCTGTATGGCTCTAGTCAAGCTAAAATCTCATCAGACACAATCAAAGAAATCGCTAGGTCAAAGAAAATCAGCGGCGGAATTTGGCTCGAACCAGACGAAAAACTTTCTGCTACCTTACACCACCTAGATATTAGCGCAGTAGCCGAGCTTCGTGATGGCAAAGGCAAGATTATCGGCCAAATCGTATTTGGCAAGCCAAATGGTCATATCAATTTTGAAAATCGCGATATCGTACCTATTGAAATTATCATCCAAGTCCTCCCGGCCGTAATCAAACCTGGCAATCACCGTATCAAAAGACACCTAATTTAAAACCCCCGGGCTAGTTACCCGAGGGTTTAGTGGGGTGGATTAAACAGAATGTTTCCTAATAGTAAATCTTACGCTAGTAGTACCCCAAGGTTCCACTAATGTTACTTCCGGGTCGAGCGTCTCAATATCGGCTATCCCTGCCAGCTTAGTGCTGACCACTTGTAGAGTGATTCGCCCTTGTATAATAGCGTCAGAGACAGTGTCAAAGATTACCATCGGGTTTCTTGGATCATAAGGCCAATTCTGGGTTTTGATTACTCTTCGCATCGACTCAGTCCAAAGCAAATAATCATACTTCATATAGCCGCCCGATCTTAGCAGGGTCAATCCTGCCAAAATCGCTCCCGTCATCTCGTGCCGCTCGACCTCATTTAAATACATAGATACTCCATGCATCCAGACTAACTCCTGGGTATTAAATAAATCTTGATGCTGCATGGCCTTACTGAGCGGCTCGCGACAATAGTGCACATTCTTTCTAACGTTCTCATCAGGAAAAAGCTCTTCCATAGGGCTCACTGGGCCATCATCAAAAACTGTCAGCTCCAAATCTTTCGGCAAAGAGTAAAAACGTTCTGGAATATTACCACCGCCAAAAGTGGTAGCATATTTGATATTTTTACTCGTAATAAAATCTGAGATAGCCTGAGATTTCTTACGCTCGTTGATATTCATACCTTCAAAATAGGACATCTGATACCACACGTCGTTTGGTGGAACTTCGCGCACCACGCCCTTCAAATCTTTGCCATAATTATGTAGATACCCCATCAGCTCCGCGATTCTCCGATCCCATACTGCAAAATAGAATTGAAGCATAAAATCCGAAGATGGTATCTCAAAAAACTCAAAATTTTTGAGAAGACCAGGGTCCTCCAAGTGTTTTTCTGCCTCTTCCATCCGCACTTCAACTGTGTCAGCATTAAAACTGCTACGCTCCACTAGGGCCTGACGTACAGCATAAAGCATCTGCTCTTTACGTTTTTTACCTTCAGGAGTTGCAGAAACTCCAGGGAGGTCTCCATTAAAATAACGTTCCGAAAGATCAGCCTGTTCAGTTGCCCATTGATATATTGCTTCTTTAGGTAATTGTCCATAAGAAAAACTGTCATTTCCTCTTGTGACACTCCATGCATTTTTCAACGTCTGCTGCGTATTCATCATGTCAATCCTCCTTATCAAAAATACTTAAGTCATCCACCCTCTAACCTACTTCAGTAAGTATATCACAAAAAAATATTTTAGAAAAGCTAGACAATAGTTAAGGTTTTACTTTTACGAGTCTTTCAATCCACCATTTCATAGTATCTTCATCCAGAAGCCTAGTCTGCATATCTTTGCCATAAACCGTACCTACCAGTTTGGTCTGGAGCAATTTGCCGTTATGAAAATAATGCGATAAAATCAAACTCCTAGTCGTACCTGGCCACCAAATTTGGTCAAAGAACAAATTTCCTAGCCCATAATAAATTACTCCATCACCATAAAGTTCAAAAGTTTGAGCCTGGTGAGCAGAAGTCCCCACCACCACGTCCGCACCAAGATCAATCAAATGACGGAAAAAGCCGATTTGATCACCAGCTGCAGAATTAGCCGCATCGCAAATTGGGTCTTCATATTCTGAAGCATAAGCCGCACATTCATAATACTGCACATCCACTATCACAAAATCACCCCGTTCCTTAGCTTCTTTGATTTGCTCAGCCGCCACATTTTCATAATATTGATTCGCACCTGGTGTATTACCCCGTGTTGCCCCACCCGTAGATTGATTAAAGGCCAGCATAGTAATATTGGTACCCTTTTCAGACAACTCCAAAGGCGCTTTAGCCTCAGTAGCATTTTTGCCGCCACCCACCATTTTAATGCCCTTTTCGGTGTAAATGTCGATGGTATCAAGTGCAGCTTGATTACCACAATCTTGGTTATGGTTACCGGTGAGTTCTACTACATCCAATCCGATTGCGGTTAGCGTATCTATAAATCTTGGATCAGAGCAAATATTTCGATCGTGCGCCGCTGTAGTAAAAGAAGATTCGTTAGAGGTATGCGTAATATCGAATGCAGACAAAAACGGACCGATTTGTTCTGCAAAGTAAGTTGCATCACCCCCAACAGACTTTAGCTTAGCATTCATGCCCCGAGAAAGCGCGGTCACGCCAGTTTGCGCAAAGGTAAGTACTGTGTCAGAGCTAGGAAAAGTCTTATTAAACATTTTGGAAACAAGCGGCCAAATTTCTTCCCTAAACTTCTCTGATTCAAAATTGATAATTCTATATACGGCGCCAGTTTTGAATTCGTCCAGATAATAATTATCGTTAATAGATAGTAGCTTATTAGAAAAATCCAGCTCCGAAACCGGGATTAGTTTTATATTATTTTGATTCAAAAAAGTCTCATCGGCCAGCTGTTCCACGTTCTCAACGCCAACATTAGTCTCCGAACTATAAAAATCCGTTACTGGTACATAAACTTCATAGAGATATTCACCCTCCGCAAGCTCAGGCAGCTCCAAAACTTCTCTAACATCAATCTTTACGTCTTTATCAAGATCGACTTCCTCCGTAAAAATTTCGTGAAATTTAGAAAGCTCATCTTCTTTTAGGCCTTCACCATAATATACTACGCCTGGCACCCTAAATATACCCGTCTTAGTGACAAATTGCACGCCAAAGAACACTCCTACAGAAATCCCTGCAAATATCGCTAAACAAATTAGCAGTTTCGCTGCACTTTTTTTTCTTCGCTCACTCATATTTCTATTATAGCATATGTTATAATTAAAACATGGCTTGGTGGGTATTTAGAAAAGAAGAAATCGAAAAAACTATTTTTTCTCCTGATGGCAAAATCCGTTTAGACTTTTTGCTTAAGAATAATCAAATTTTTTACTCAGTTTCAAAAGACGGTAAGCCCATTATTAAAAAATCTAAATTAGAATTTGAAATCGTTGGCGAAGATCTATTCAAAAATAATTTAAAATTAATTCGCAGTCGTACTTCTCGTCATGAAGAAACTATCGAGATGCTTTGGGGCGAAGATCGGTATTTAGAAAATAATTATACCGAAGGGACTTTTTATTTGGCAGAATCTAATAAATTTCGTAGAATCTTTACACTTAGATTTAGGATTTTTAATGATGCCATAGCTTTTCGCTACGAAATCCCACCCCAACCAAAATTTAGCAGGATCGCTGTCAAAGACGAACGTACAGAGTTTAATATAGATCTAAATTCCGTAGCTTGGCAAATTCCCGCCTATCAGCCAGACCGTTATGAATATAACTACGAACGCAAAAATGCATATGAATTAGAAAATTCCGTACATACTCCACTCACCATCAAAACTCCAAACGGTTTTTATCTTTCTATTCACGAGGCTGCACTATATAATTATGGTTCCATGACGGTCAAACTAAATCACGATAAAATTTTAAACTCTGACATCACGCCATTGTCAGACGGAACTAAAGCCCATGTAAATCTACCATTTAACACGCCTTGGCGATTAATTATGATAGCAAACTCCGCCATTGAACTCACTGCTAACCGCACTATGTATTGCCTAAATGATCCACCACAAGAGGATTTTAGCTGGGTTAAGACGCTTAAATTTATTGGTATTTGGTGGGCTATGTATGTAGGTGAATGGACCTGGGCCCCTGGCGAACGTCATGGTGCTACCACGGAACACGCCAAAGAATATATTGATGCCGCAGTGCGACTTGGCATTAGCGGAGTTTTGATTGAGGGCTGGAATGATGGCTGGGAAGGTAACTGGTTAGAAAATGGCATCAACAATAAATTTACGGTAGCTACGCCAGATTTTAATCTAGAAGAAGTAGCAAATTATGCTCGAAACAAAAATATCGAGCTCGTTGGTCATCACGAAACTGTTGGTTTTGTCGATAATTACGAAAGCCAGCTTGAAGACGCCTATAATTATTATGCTGCCAACGGTGTACATTATATCAAGACCGGTTATGCCGGAAGCCAAATCGTGATAAATGGTAAAAAAGAATTTCATCATTCTCAAGCCGGAGTTAATCATTACCAAAAAACCGTGGAACTTGCTGCCAGGAAAAAGATCATGCTAGATATTCACGAACCCATCAAAGGCACTGGTATTGAACGCACTTGGCCAAATCTCCTAACCCGTGAAGGCGCCCGTGGACAAGAATATGAAGGTGGAGCCCTTAGACCATCACATGCATGCTACCTGCCTTACACCAGATTACTAGCTGGTGGAATGGATTACACCAATGGCATTTTCGATATTGCTAATAACATCAAGCGAATTTCTACGACACTTGCTCGCCAGGTAGCGTATTTCGTGACTATCTATTCCGGTATGGCCATGGCCGCCGACCGCCCCTTTATGTACGAAGAAAAATATCCTGAACTCTTTGAATTCGTCAAAAAAGTCCCTACCAATTTTGAAAAAACCTTGCCCCTAGTTGGCGAAATCGGTGATTTTTACGTCGTAGCCAGAAAAGACCGCAATTCTGACAATTGGTATCTTGGCGGCGTCACCGATCAAGATTCTCGTCGAGTCCATATTAATCTGGATTTCTTAGATTCCGGGGTCTACAAAGCCAAGCTATACCTAGATGGTGAAAACGCTCATTTTCGCGACAACCCCTATAGTATCAATATCTCAGAAAAACACGTTGGTAAATCCGATTCCCTAGACATTTATATGGCGCCCGGTGGTGGCTTTGCTATATCTCTTGAGCGGTTACAAGCAAACGATGTGTAGCATCCTTATCACCTACCGGTTCACCCGCACATGTCATCAAAACCAAAGTATTGTCAGACTCAGGCTTCAAAAGTTCGCCCATATCAATGTCTGTTTTTCTAAAAGTCTCTACGTCGGTAATCATATATCTTACATTATTATAGGTAATAGTATCATTGACAGTTACTTGGTCTAAATTTTTAAAAATTGTAGTAGAATGGCCAATCAATAAAGTTTTACTAGAGTTTTTGCTAAAACTGCCCACAATAGAATCTGGAGTATCAAGCCGGTGATTTTTCAATTCTAATTTAGTCACACCAGAAACTAAATCAATGCTAGGAATAATCAATCCGCCGTCAAACATATAGGCAGTGCCATTTGGCGATACAAAATAAAACGACATATAGGCCAAAAAAGACACCATATATAATATAGTAAACAATTTCCTAAAAGAAAATCTCCGTTTTAATTCCACACTTCCTCCTTATGCTAATATTATAGCACAAGCAAAATAAATGTGAAGATATTTTATACGCCCGGATTAAACATTTTTAATTTTTTATCGTGATTTTTATAATTTTTGTCGTGTTCATATACCTCTGCCCAAAACGCCCTGGAATGGTCCATGTGGTTTAGATGGGCAAGTTCATGCAAAATTACATAATCGCGTAATTTTTCGGGAAGTTTCATCAAGCCAATATTAAGGGAAATAGTTTTTTTGGAAGAGCAGGAACCCCATCTGGTATTAGCATGAGTTAAACGACATTTATCATATCTATAACCATATAATTTAGCATAATATTCCAAACGATACGGTAAATATTCGCGGGCTTTTTTCATTAAAATTTTTTTCTGATAATCACGCGTACGTTGAGTCGTCGGGTCGTTGATTGGCAGTTTTTCACGAATTCTCTCACGATTAACATCCAGATATCTCTTTACCAAAAAATCCGGCGTACGCTTAGGCACGGACATAGAAAGACGTCCAGAAGTAGAAACCGAGAATTTCACTCCTCGACTCCAGGCATTCTTGCGAACGATAATCTCGCCAAATTCTTTATCTACCAACATCAGCAAGACCGGCTAGCACATGTTTGGTCTGGGTTTCAAAAGTATGTTTGCCAGATAGAATAATTGGGTCCTCAAGCTCGGAAGGGGCTTCTAGATTAGAAACTTCCTTGTCATAAACTTCCTTTGCCTTTTCTACAGATTTGTAGCGAGTTTTAAGACGATTGCGAATGGTAGTAACGTCGGTCTGAATCCAAATCAAAGACGGGTTATAACCAGCGTTTCTCAAGATATTACGAATCTCTTCTCGCTCTTTCTCGGTAGAAAGACCACCTTCTATAATGATAGTTTTTCCAGTATGTGCGATTAATTTAATAATTAATAAAATATTTTTTCTAGTCAAACGATATTTGACTTTTAACTCGTCGAAATCATAGAGAGCCAAATCAAACTTATCGGCGAACTTCTCGCTAAAAGTAGATTTCCCACTGCAAGGCGCTCCGAATACGAGTAGAGCTCTTGGTTTTGACTTATTACCTTCCATATTGATTCCATTATAGCACAAAAAATCTTTCGTGTGCAAGTTTAATTATTTACACCATGATGCACGGTAGGACTGTCAAAAGATAGAGGCTCAAACACATAGCCATTTTCGTTTCCATATTGGATAATTCTTTCTACGGCCTCTACGGAATAAGGCCTAATGTCATGTTGTAAAACTACGTTCGTACCAGGTTTTAAATGCGAAGCTACATTTACATAAACTGTATCAGAATCCTTAGCCTTGCCTGCATCATCCGAATCTACATTCCAATCAAAATATTGATAACCCCTTGCTTCCACTTCTCGGGTTAGGGTAGTCATGATTCTAGTGCGGCCATCATAACGTTTAGAAACTAGATTAGAACTCCCACCCGGAAATCTAATTAATTTAGCGTCCTCACCCGTAATATTTTTAACTCTATCCGCAATTTGATTAAGATCCGCAAAATAATTATCTACACTAGCATAAACATAGGCATAGTTGTGAGACCAAGTGTGGAGTGCCACCGTATGCCCTTCGTCATATTCACGTTTAATCGTAGCATCATCCCCACGCCCAGTCACAAAAAAAGTGGCCTTTACTTCATATTTATCTAAAACATCCAAAAGTGCATTGGTATAATCCCCTGGACCATCATCAAAAGTTAAATACACTATCCCTACCGCCTCAGCTAATCTCTTAGCATGCTCAGCCTCTCTCTCAGCTTCTTCCTCCGCCAAAATTATCTTAATATTTTCTTCACAAAAACCACATTCCAAATTTTCTTTGGGGGTTTTTGCCTCTGCCGCAATAATGTCCGACGCCATTAACATAGAAATCAAGAAAAATAACGCCACTCCAAGTAGCGTTGAAAGAATGGCCAATGTAGCGATATGAAGTCTAATTTTATTACGACGCCTCATTTCCATACTTTTATTATAACACGGTCTATGTTAAAATATAACTAGGCACTTTAGGGGTGTAGCTCAGTTGGTAGAGCAGCGGTCTCCAAAACCGCGTGTCGTGGGTTCAAGTCCTGCCACCCCTGCCATTTTTTTATGCCAAAATTAACATAAGTATGATATAATAATATAGATGAAAATACTTATGTTAGGTTGGGAGCTGCCGCCTCACAATAGTGGGGGTCTTGGTGTTGCCTGCTTAAATATGGCTCACGCGCTTTCTAGTCAAGGCATAGATATCGATTTTGTCGTACCATACGCTGCTGAGCATCCGCATACCAATTTTATGCATGTTTTACATGCTACAGATTTAGACCCAATTCACCGTTACGGTGGTGGAGCTTATGCCTCCCTAGACATTCATAAGAAACAGATCCCATCCATAGATCACCCAGATATGCTTTCCATCCGTGATATCCAAAAAAGTTATCAAGATTTTGTTAGTGACTATCTCATGGAATTCAAACCAGATTTAGTCCATGCTCACGACTGGCTCACCTACGAGGCTGGCATACTAGCAAAAAAGAATTATGGTATTCCACTAATCGCTCATGTTCATGCCACCGAGTATGATCGTGCCGGCATGCATACGGGCAACCCTTTAATTCACGAAATCGAGCAGCAGGGGCTAATGATGGCAGACAAAATCATCGCCGTATCAGAAATCACCAAACGCATTGTTCATGAAAAATATCACATCCCCCTAAATAAAATCGACGTAATTTACAATTCACTAGACGAAGACTATTACAAAAACGGTTACGAATACGACGACAGTATTCATAAATACACTACTAGCCTCAAAAAACAAGGTTACACCATCGTTTCTACAGTCGGGCGTTTTACCGTCCAAAAAGGCCTGGAGTTCTTTTTGAATGCCGCCGCCAAAGCCATCGCTACTAATCCCAAACTTTTGTTTATTTTTGCTGGCGATGGAGAAGAACGCAATCGCTTAATCTCTGAAGCCGCTACGCTCGGCATTTCCGAAAACGTAGTCTTTACCGGTTTTATTAGAGGCAGAAAACTTCGCGACATTTACACACTTTCCGATATCTTTGTGATGAGCTCCGTATCAGAGCCATTCGGTCTTACCGCCCTTGAGGCTGCCTATCATAAAGACGCTTTGATTCTCACTAATCAATCTGGCGTATCAGAAATCATCTGGTCTGCCATGAAATATGATTTTTGGGACGAGAACAAACTTGCCGACGAAATTCTAGCTATCGCCCAAAATCCCGCCCTTAGGAAGACTTTGCAAGAAAATGTCGGCCACGAGTATAACCAAATGTCCTGGAGCAAAGTTGCGAAAAAATGTCAGAAGATATATAATAGCATTAACCATAAGGAGATTTGTTGATGCGCGCGATTTGTCTGTATTTACATATTCATCAGCCGCTTCGCTATCGCGAATATCCAATTTTTGATGTTGGCAACAATTCCAATTATTATATCGATGACTATAATGGCCGTCAGTCCAACCAACGCATTTTTGAAAAAGTCACTGAAAAATCTTACCGTCCGATGCTAGAATTATTAGAAAAAAAGATGGGGCAACATCCAGATTTTAAAGTCTCCTTCTCTATTACTGGCACTTGGCTAGAACAAGCCGCCAAATGGGCCCCAGATTTGATCTCTCAAATTCGCCGCATGGTCGCAAAAGGTCAAGCCGAAATCTTAGGCGAAACTTATTATCACTCCCTGGCTTTTTTCTATAATCAAGAAGAATTTGAAGACCAAGTAGAGCTCCACGCTGACGTTATCAAAAAAGTTTTTGGCGTCACTCCACGCGTCTTTAGAAACACCGAACTTGCCTATAACGATGATCTCGCCCGCTGGGCTGAAGAAAAAGGTTATCTTGGTATTTTGGCCGAAGGCTGGGACAAAATACTTAAAAATCGCACGCCCAACCGTGTTTATCGTCCTACCGGCTGCGAAAATCTTAAACTATTGCTCAAAAATTACCGTCTATCTGATGATATTGCTTTTAGATTTTCTAATCAAAGCTGGAAAGAATGGCCTTTAACGGTAGAAAAATACCAAAACTGGCTAGATATGGACTGTCTCAATGGCAATCTCATTAATTTATTTATGGATTTTGAAACCTTTGGCGAACATCAATGGAAAGACACCGGCATTTTTGAATTTATGGATAGTTTTATTGATTCCTGGCTTTCCGAATACGAAAATAAATTTGTTACTGTTTCCGAAGCCTGCAATCTCATGACGCCAGACGGCGAAATCTCCATGCCCGAAACCGTTACCTGGGCGGATACCGAGCGCGATTTATCAGCCTGGCTCTCTAATGATATGCAAAAAACCGCCATGAAGGATATATATAATATACGGTCAGATATTCTAGATACCAACGACTCTAAATTGATTGCCGATTGGCGCCATCTTACCACTTCCGACCATCCGTATTCTATGTGCACCAAATACTGGCACGATGGCGACGTCCACGCCTACTTCTCGGCTTACGCTTCACCATACGAATCATTTATGTATTTTATGAATGTGCTAAGAGATATAGAATATCGCTTAAGTCTCATCCAAAATCAATAAAATCTATTGCATATATCATAGTCTTCATGCTATAATTAAATCATGCTTAAGGTTGTGCATTTTCTGGAACAGCTGAGAACCTATATATATATATATATATATAGGATTTGCACTCCTTTTTTCGATTCTTTTGGTAATTCTTGCAACTAATTCTGCCGCTTTTGCCACTGATATAGAAACCAGTGTCACTATTAAGCCTAGCCTTAGTCTGAATATCCCCACTAATACTATCATCATGAACCTAGATCCATCCAATCATACTTTTGATGAAAAAGATTTAACTATTAAAGTAGGTACTAATAATCTCTATGGCTATAAGCTATTTGTTAATACCATTAATGGTACTAGTGATACTAATCTAGTTAACATAGCAGACAATACTAAGACTATTCCTAATCTTTCTACTTCTACTACTGTATCAGATTTTCCAGTTAATCAATGGGGCTATAGATTCACTCCTAATGCTACCTCGTCTTCTGGTAACTATGGAGTCTTTACTCCAAGTGATTCTACTCCCATTATGGAATCTACTGAGCCAGTGAATGAGGATACTGCTACTATGGGCTTTGCTGCTAAAATAGACTACAACAAACCAGCAGGACAATATGAACTAAACTTAAACTTTAAAGCTCTACCTATTGTTACTACTAACTATATGCAAGACATTGCAAGCGATCCTACACTTGCTAATACTATTTGTACTGAAGAACCTACTGTAGTGATAGACAAACGTGATGAACAGGCCTATACCATTAGAAGGATTAATGGTACTTGTTGGATGGTGGAGAATTTGCAGTTTACTGGTACTACTATGGATAGTACTACTACCAATATTGCGCCTGAGTATACGCCACAGAATCCGTATAGAGTGAACAGTGGGGATGGGTATTATGATTCAGAAAGTGACGGGGCAGACGATAATAGATGTGGTGCAATGAGTACGGGTAGCACTGGCAGTGGTAATGGTTTTTCATATGCTTGTATACACAAAGGAGATATATCCACCTCCAGAAGCCCAATTACTGAAAGTTCTACTTCTACCAACATTTCTACTGTTTGGTATAATTACGCTGCAGCTTCTGCCGGGACAATAACTGGCATCTATAATACAAATCCACAAATTTATGATATATGTCCAGCTGGTTGGGAATTGCCAGCAAGGATAGATTTTGATAGTGTTATTAATAACGTTTCTGAATTTAATCCTGTTGGTGGTGGAGGATACCAACACGGATCATTAGATGCTACCAATGGTGGATATTGGTGGGATAGCAACGCCTATATCGATCATGGCGGTGAGGGATATAGAGGAATGAATCGTTATCGATTAGGTTGGGATTCTACTAATGACACTTTTGATTCTGGGCATGTATCCGGCAATAGGGGTATATGGAGCTTCTATGTCCGTTGCGTAATGAAAGAAACTGGTATCGACAATCTTACCTACATGCAAGATTTTGCTAAGTTGAATGAAAGTGGGAATGCGGTGAAGAAGCAGCAAGTGATAAATTCTATGACCGAAAATGAGACATATACATTAGCTGATATTAGAGATAATGCTTCATATACCTTTAGAAAACTAGGCACTGGAGATATTTGGATGGCGGAAAATCTTAAGCTCGGATATAACAGCAACAATCCAAATACTACCGCTCTTGACCTCAATCCTACCAATACCAATATTACCGCCAATAAAACACTCACATTATATGACGCAGTGACTTATGGAGGAACTAGTAGCTATTGTTATGGCACCTATACTAATAGCGGCACTTCTGGAAGCGGAGACGGTTATACATACCTATGTATGCATAGTGGAACCATAGACGCAGAATACACTATGGACAATATAAGTAAAACTACAGTTTGGTATAATTATTCTGCCGCCACCGCTGGCACTATCGTAGGCGCAGGCAACACCACTATAGCTACCGAAGATATTTGCCCAGCCGGATGGAAACTACCTAATTATGCAGAAGGAGAAAGTCTCGTCGGAACAACCTATGCCACCGCTACAACATTTAATCCCGCCTTTGATGGGTATTACACCAACGGAAATATCAGCCACGGGTATGGTATTTGGTGGGGAACCTGGGCATATAATGGTGTACGGCGTGGTCGCCCATATGTATATAAGTCTGACGGAGTCAATACAATAAGTATAGAAGCAGGCACTCCACAATATATGGCGTGCAGCATCCGCTGCGTCGCCAAATAAAGACTTAACTAGCAGGACACAAATCGGAGAATGAGCAAACAACAAAACTCACGACGAAGCTAGATGTCTCAATAATTATAATTAAGTTTCTACCGTTTCTTCTCTTTTACTTCGTTCCGCCCCAGATTCTTCTTTGTCTCCACAAAAAGCACATGCTTCCTCAAAACCGGATCATATTTCTTGAGCGAAAGCTTATCTGGAGTATTCATGGTATTTTTCTTAGTATAATAAGCACGAACACCAGACTCTTCAGACACAAGCCCAACCAATTTTCTCTTAGTATTATTCTTCTTTGCCATAATTATATATAATCTTACCACAAATCTCCTAAAATTTCAAGAGTAAAATTAGAGAAGAAAAAGGACCTCACTTAGAGGTCCTAATAAAACGTTTAAAAGCCTTGAAACCGCTCCATTAGCGAGAAGCCTGCTCCGCAAGAAAGCATATGAATATTTCTTTCGATCTCCGAAGTAAAAGGTCTGCCACATCTTGGACAGCTCCATGTAATATGTCGAATCTTAGACCATATCTTCAGGTTACGCTTAATGTTAAGCACTTTAACCACCCCCTTTCAAAGACTTTTTTAAGGTACTGGCAGTATTTTACTATTTTTCCTCAAACTTTGCAAGCAAAAGCTTTATGAAGGCCTTAATTTCCTTTAGTCCAAATTCCTTATTTGCCGGCATCATCACCTCTGAATCGTCCAAAAACTTAAGATCAGTAATCTGATAATACACCGCCTGCATCAAACTCCTCAGCTCATTTTCATCATTGTCGTTAAATTCATAAACTTTATCATAAACTTCGCCATCCTGGTCGGGCTTCACAAACAAAATATGCGCCCTCTCTATCTTGTACTTAGCATAAGTTGGCGAATTGTTGAGTAGCAACTTATAAAAGCATAGTTGCAACATATTCTTGTAGAGTGTCGGGTGAGATTGCCACTTCTCTTTATGAAACTTCCCCGTCTTAAAATCATAAATCTCAATCTTTTTATTTTCTTCGTCAATCAAAATATGGTCAATTTTACCCGTTACCGGCACACCATCAATCGCCAAATGCTCAAAACCAAGATTTACCTCTGCTTTGCCCTGGCGAATCACATTAGAAAAGACTTTGAGAGGCACCAAAATCTCTTCCGGCCCCTTTTCTCTAATTCTATCCTTAATTTCCTGTGGCAAATCTTTCTTTTCTAACTCCGAAAGATAAAACTCTATTGCCGCCTCATCTGAAATCCCCGTGTTAGCCACTTGCTCAAACGTGGCATGCGCCAAGTTCCCCAGCGCCAAAAACTCATCTTCCGGCTCTTGTTCACCTCTTAGTACCTGCTTTTTAAAAAACTCCTCTGGCCCCGCATTTACAATATCAATAAAAGACGTCAACGCAGATGCACTCATCCTCCAACCATTAATCCGCTCTAAATATATTGCCCGCATATCTGGAGTAGACTCGATAAACGGTGTCAAATAATTTTTCAGTGACTTCGCCGACCTCTGATTTGCGGAAAGTAGAAAGGCGCTTTTATCTTCGTCTTTAATGGCTGCAATATCCGCATCTGAATATCCCAACCACACGTTTTTGGAAGGTAGATATGGTGAAATCACCTCCATCCCACCATCAGGCAGTTTTTCTACTCTCTCGTCAAAATATTCTAGCCGCTCAGGCGATTTGCCAGCAAAATCATGCAAAGAATTAGTGATATAGAGGAACTTCTTGGCCCTAGTCAACGCCACATACAGCACCCGAATTCTCTCACCATCTGTAATACCAGTATGACGAATATGTACCAAATTCTTCGGCAACGTCAAGAAATTATTGTTTCCCTTACCCCTCCCCCAACAAGAATGATCTGCCGAGACTACAAACACATATTCAAACTCCAACCCCTTAGCTTTATGCGCTGACAACACCTGTACTGCCTCATCCGCATCTCGATAAGGACTCGTGGTATTAAGCGCCATCTCCGCTGCCTCATAGTCATCCACCATCTCTACTAAGTCTCGCACTCTCAAAGGTTTTTCGCCACAATGTTTAATTAATTTTGCCCTAAGCGAAGCCAAATTTTCATAGAACTTAAACATTTCATAAGATTCCATACCCTCTACATGCATCTTTCCAGCAATCTCATTCAAAATCACTTCAAGCGGCGTGTTAAAGGCTTTACCCACCAAATCAGACAAAAACTCCATTACACTGCGGATATTTTCACTTACTTCCGCATTCAAAAGGTAATCAAACACCGCTTTGTGTGCTTCTCTCGCTTCCGCTGTCAACTTCACCACCTCTATCATCGGCAAACCCCACCAATCATAAGAAAAAACCTCTAGCATTGATACCGTTGGTTTCTTTTCTCTAGCAACCTCATCTATCAGTCTTGCAATCATCAAAATCTGATGAATTTTATCATCCTCAAATAAATTATCTCGCCTTTCGTAGGCAATTTTGATCTCTGGATGAGACTTAAGATAAGGCAAAAGCGGCATAAAATATTTATGTTTACCAGAAATAATCGCAATTTCGGACTGATTTACCCCAGATTTAACTAATTCTGCAATCTTGTCTGCAATATAATTATATTCTTGGTCCGAAGACAAAAACTCCAGCCGATAAATCTGCGATTTCTTTGGTGCCGGTCTGTGCGCAGTTAACGGCTTATCATTCACAAAACGGTTCGGCGCCTGGTCGATAATCTGTTTAGAAAAATCCAAAATCTCTTGTGTAGAACGGTAATTTTCGGTTAGCGCCACTACATGCGCTCCATAATATTCCTGAAAATCCGACAAATTAGTCGAATTTGCTCCCTGGAACTCGTAAATCGCCTGGTCGTCATCCCCCACCGCCATAATCATAGGCTTTTCATAATCCGTAATTTGCTTAACAATGGCCAGCTGCGAAGGGTTGGTATCCTGGAATTCATCCAGCATGATGAACTGATATCGCTCTTCCAAAGTTTCTTTAAAGCCCAGGTCTTCTTTCAAAATCCTCCCCGCTTCAATAATCATATCATCAAAGTCGCATAGTCCATTATCTGACAAATACTTTTGATATTTTTCCATCACCACCGCCAGCGAGGCCAGTTTTTTGTTAGCTACTCTATCCGCCAACCGATATCCACCTTTACCATCTTTCTCAAAATAAGTGTCCTTCCAATCAGACAAAGGTTTAATCTTCTCAGAAGCCTGCGCTTCAAGAATTGCTTGTTTCAAATCTCGGCTCATCCCCGCAATCGAACGCTCTACCCCTGGCAAAATCGGCTCGGCTTCCTCATATTCCTTCAAAATCTCATAAATCGGCGCGTAGGCATTATTATAAGACTCTTCAAACTTCCTCGGCACAATATTTTGCAAAAAAGACGAAATCACCGAAGATAGCACCTCAGAATCCTCTGCATTCTGCTTGGCCACTTTAGCTAAATCTTGAGCCGAAAGTCCCGCCGATTTGGCCTCCGAGATCACACTCAAAATATCTTTTACCTTATCCCCACTCAGAATATCCTTAGCGGATAAACCATCCCGAATTTCCTTTACTATCTTAAATTGCGTTACCTCGTCAATCGCCCCATCCGTCACTTTAGCGTATTCCGGCGAATAATTACCATACTGCGCCAAAATATTTTGCCCAAAAGAATGATAAGTGCCAATATTTACCTTCATTGCATCTTTACCGATAGTAGATTTTAGCCGCTCTCGCATATTAAAGGCTCCGGATTCGGTAAAAGTTAAACATAAAATATTCTCTGGGTTGGTATCAGTATTTTTAAGAATATAAGCCACTTTTTCAGATAAAAGTTGAGTTTTACCAGTCCCTGGCCCTGCCAAAACCAAAAGTGGGCCCTCTAGATATTCCACCGCTTCTTTTTGCTTAGGATTTAATTCCATTGCTACCTCCATTCGTTACTAATTTTCATCAATCCTTTTAATTTAATAGCCGTGTCTGGCACCTTTATCTCACCCCGTTTAATCTTGAAAAGAGCGGTTAGACCCTCTACGGTCTTTTCTGGTCTTGCTTTTGGATTTTCTCTCAAAATCTGCCCAAATTCGTAATTTCTAGAAGGATAGTCACAGGTCAATCTCAAATCGCCTTTACCGCAAGCTAGTTCTACCGTCTCAGCCTCACCCCCATTAAAAGATAGAAGCGCCTTCATTTCTTCCGCCACCTCTGTTAAATATTCCTCGTGCGCCGCAGTCCCTGGCTTCAAGTCTAAAAATCCTGCAAAAATCGCATAGACGTTTTTGAGCGCCCCACACATCAAAACTCCCACCGAGTCAGAAGTAAAATCAAAACTCAAAAACTCGGTTTCAAATAATTCCATCACTCGCTTATCCGTAGCAGTGAGTAGGGTCTGTTTACCAGCTTTGATATCATCTGCAAAACCGGGACCAGACAGCACCATATAATCCGAAAAATTCCTAAAATTATGCGCATCTAAAAACCCTTTAGTCGCCACAATAAGAGGTATATTTTTAGGAAGATACGTCAAGAGATAAGGCGCAGCCATAGAGGGTACCGCTAAAACGATATATTTAGCACTCTCCAAAACCCCCGCCAGGTCTTCTTTTTCTATCTTAGAATCATAATAATCGATATCGTAGCCCTTGCCAGCCAAAATTCCTCCGAGCGCCGTTCCAAAAGCCCCCGCACCTAAAATCGCAATTTTCATATCTCTATTATATCACGAGTTGCGATAGTTATTGATGGCCTCTTTTAGAGCATCATGGCCCAAAATCGAGCAGTGAAATTTATGTTTGGGCAAATTACCCAAATAATCGTCAATGTCATGAGCGTCAATCTCAAGAGCCTCATCTAGGGTCTTACCCTTAGCTAGCTCCGACAGAGCCGAAGTTGAAGCAATTGCCGAAGCACAACCATAGGTTTTCCATCTAATATCCGTGATTTTGTCGTTTTTTTTATCTACTTTGATATACATCTTCATCTGATCGCCACAAACCGGATTCCCTACAATCCCAGTGGCGTCAGCCTTAAATTTGTTCTCATCCCCCATCAGGAAATTCCGCGGATTCAAAAAATGATCTTTCACCTTCTCTGTATAAACCCAATCTTGACCTTCGTTCATAGCCCTATTGTACTCATTTTTTGCAACCTGTCAATAATTCCCGGCAAAACTTCCATCACTCTATCAACATCTTTCATTGTATTGTCAAGCCCAAATGAAAACCGAATCGAAGAATGGGCCACCTCCGCATCGCCAGTCTTAGCCATCAAAACATGCGAAGGCTTGATGTCGCCAGCAGCACATGCTGAGCCTGTAGAGACTACTATTCCCTCAGCATCCAAATATAATTGGATAGACTCTCCTTCTGCCGCTCTAAAAGACGCATTCAAAATATTTGGTAGCGACTTAAGTTTGGCAATATCCGTATTTAGAGAACTACCCGGAATCTCCTCTAATATTCGTTTTGCCAGATAGTCGCGCATTTTTCTAATTTTAGTATCATAAATCTCCCAAGTCCGGTGTTTTTTGGCATATAGAAGCGCCTTTTTAAATCCCGCAATTCCCACGGTATTATAGGTCCCACCTCGCCGCTTATTTTCTTGTAATCCTCCGACAATCAAAGGCTTGAATGGTGCCCCTTCTCTAACATATAACACCCCCACCCCCACCGGCCCGCCAATCTTGTGTGCACTAAAAGTTGCGTAATCAAGACCTAGTTTTTTTACGTCAATCGGAATTTTACCTAACACCTGAGTAAGATCAGAATGTAGATACCCATCTTTATGTTTTTTTGGCAAATTTAAAAATTCTCCAGTTTCATTATTATACAGCATATAAGAATATAATTTTGGCAATTTACGACCTCTATAGATTCGCGCAGCTTCGATAATTGAATGATGCTCTAAGGGCGAAGTCTCTATCTGGCAGCCTTCAAAAGTCCTAATCACAGTATTATTAGACTCCGACGCCCCCGAAGTAAAAATAATTTCAGAAGGCTCAGCATTAATTAGATTAGCCAAAAGCTCCCGGCAATCTTCAATTTCATTTTTGGCTAGATGCCCAGGGGTATGCAAAGCCGAAGCGTTGGCAAAAAACTTTTGCTCAGCTTCACGCATAGCCTCAACCACCTCTGGAAGTAGCGGTGTAGTCGCCGCATAATCAAGATACACCATACCATATATATACCAAAACCGCCCCCCAAAGTCAAACTAATTGCCAACGATAGTATATTTCACTGCGCCCGTATAAGAACCAGCTGGCTGCGTAGTAGAAATATTAACCATATAATCTGGACGCATACTACCAGTCACCACTGCAGTAGTAGAACCAGTAAATGACAAAATCGTGGTAGAATTGCTCGGAATCAGCCCATAAGTATTATTATATCCATTAGGATAAGACACACCGCCAGAAACAGTGTTATTAGTAGCAGAAGTAATTTTCATAGCCCAATAAGAATTAGAGCCGCTTGTACCAGTAGGAATAGTGCCATTAGCGCCATACATATCAGTAGCTCCATCCACTCCTACACCTGCACTAGAAGAAGTAGGTGAAGAACCAATTGCCTTAATCAGAAAACCGTTAATATCATTACAAGTCACAGTAATAGGCTGCCTAGTAGTACTAGAGACAGAGGTAGTATCCACAGAAGTACCAGCAGAGCCAGAAAGCGAAAAAGTATAGCTATAATCAGCATCAAACGTGCAGGCATCGTTCACTTGTACTACCGCTTCAGCAGAATCGTCAGCCGCCCCAACATAAGGCATAGTCAAAATTGCCCCACCAAAAGCAGTCATTAAAGTTAATATAATCGTTGGTATATATTTTAATTTAATTCTCATAATATGTATTGACCTTATCTACCTATATTTTAACACTAGAATTTTCAAAAATCAACTACTTTTTGTACTTTTTTACGTCTTGCATGTATGCTATAGAGCATCATCCCTATTACGGAGCCAATCGTAGCTGCCACTAAGAATACGAACCAAATTGGACAAACCACCATCACGGTAGTAATATCCATATTTTCCCCCATATAAGACACATTCTGTGTCACTTCAAAAATCCCTAGTGGTGGCATACCAGAAATATCTCTTTTGACCAGCCTCGTACTCTGCGGCATGACAATCGACTCAAAAACCTCATTTTCTCCGTCTTTAGGAAAAACTGTCTCTCCATTTAGATTATTTTTAACCCTAATTGTTATTGCCGCAGTCTCGTGCACATTACCTTGATTAGACAGTCTCACCGCAACATATGGTTTTTCTGCAGCCACAAACCCAGGGATTTGATTTTCTAAAATTTGCCCACCGTGAGAGACCTCACCTTCTACATCCGCATACACCACGCTCGCCATCTCATATACATTTTGAATTGCCATTTGGTTAGCTTCATCATCTGAATTGTCTGAGCTTACTCCTAACATCATGTATTGGCCACCACCCGGAGCATTCTTAGGCACTTCAATCACAAAATTAACCATCTGCGTCCCATTTGGCGGCAAAACACCGGTGTCATTTTCGAGAGTAGTCCAATCCACGATCCTAGACCAATCTGAAGCGCTACTAAAATCCGTATCATATTCTTCGCCAAGTACAGAATAAGGGTACATCGTCACTTTATAACGAAAATCTTCTGTAGCTGCTGCCGGATTCGCCACCATGATTGAACCTCTATAGGTTTCGCCCGGCTTCAGATGGATTTGTTGTTTTATTGGTGATACCGTAAAGGCATTTTTCATCTTATCTCCTATTCAATACTTAAAATCCTGCCTGTACCTTGCTCCAAATGCAGCAATCGCTGATTTTTAGACCCTCTATATCTGAGCGATAAATCCTTCTGCGACAGAATAAATGGCCCGTCAATCAAAGCATCAAGGGATTTAAGAAATTCCCATGCATCTCCACCAGCTTTCTCAATTTGCTCATAGGTAAATCCAGAAAAGCTCCAGACATCCCAGCCAAATTCTTTTCGCACTCTGTCAGCAATCTCTTTGCAAGCCTTTGGTTGCACAAATGGCTCACCCCCACAAAAGGTCAACCCCGTTTGTCCGCGGAATTTTGAAAGGCGCTCCAATATCTCGTCAACAGATACAAGGAAGCCTGCTTCATAATCCCAAGTTTCCGGATTCTGACAACCTGGGCAGTGGTTAGGGCAGCCTTGCGTCCAAATTACCGCCCTAAGACCATCACCATTCACAATGTTGTCATGTTCCAGCGGTCCAGAGAGGCGTATCATCCCCTCTGGTACAATATTAGTAAAATCATTGATAGGGATGCTATGCGAGGAAGAAGGAGTAGCGGAGCGAGCCGTACTTTTGGTACGTCGAGCAAGCAACGCATCTTCTGACGAAGCAGAGCGCCCTAGCATGATTTTACCTTTTCAAAACTTACATCTCCTTCTAGACGACCACAATGTGGGCATCTTTCACCTTTAATTATACCAGAATATCCACAAACTGGGTCTCGATCCACCGGGTGATTCACCGAACCATAACCAATCCCCTCATCATGCATTTTGCGAATTACCGCCTCAAAGGCCGGCAAGTTTTGCGATGGATCACCATCAAGCTCAATATAAGTAATATGCCCCGCATTACAAAGATTATGGTATGGCGCCTCAATCTCAATTTTTTCAAAAGCAGAAATCGGGTAATACACCGGCACGTGGAAAGAATTAGTATAAAAATCCCTATCTGTCACACCCTTGATTTTGCCAAATTCTTTTCGATCAATCTTGGTGAAACGCCCAGCAATCCCCTCTGCCGGAGTAGCCAAAAGCGAAAAGTTAAGATGATATTTTTTAGAGTAGTCGTCACATCGTTCCCTCATATGAGTAATAATATCAAGGCCTAGTTCCCTCGCATCCTCGTCTTCGCCATGGTGCTTACCCACCATCGCCACCAAAGTTTCCGCCAGCCCAATAAAACCAATCGAGAGCGTACCATGTTTAATTACATCGCGCAGAGTGTCGTTCCAGCCCAGCTTTTCCGAGCCAAACCAGTTGCCCTGCCCCATCAAAAATGGGAAATTCCTCACGTGCTGATTAGCCTGAAATTCAAACCGCTCAAGAAGCTCGTCTTTTACCAAATCCATTTTTTCGTCTAACTCTTTGTAAAATCCATCCCAGTCAGCTTCCTTTCTCTCTTTCAAACAAATTCCGTGCTTAATACCAATTCTTACCAAATTTATCGTAGTGAAAGAGCAGTTGCCCCGCCCAGTCACAATCCCGTCCGACTCCGGGAAAATCGAGGCAAACACGCGAGTACGGCACCCCATCGTGGCAATTTCAGTCCTGTAATCGCCTTTTTTGTAATATTTAAGGTTATATGGCGCATCAATAAAGCAGAAATTTGGGAATAATCTCTTAGCCGACACTTCCATGGATTTTTTGAATAAATCATAATTTGGGTCGCCCTCCTCGTAATTAACATCAGATTTTACCTTAAAAATCGAGATTGGGAAAATTGGCGTTTCGCCCTTACCGAGACCATTTTCGGTAGCCTGCAAAAGGTCCAATGACACCAACCGCCCAGATGGTGTAGTATCCGTACCAAAGTTAATCGAAGTAAATGGCACTTGCGCCCCCGCCCTAGAGTGCATGGTATTGAGATTATGCACAAAACCTTCCATCGCTTGAAGCGTTTCTTTTTCCACGTCCTCATTAGAAGCTTCAATTACCTCTTCTGGCCACTTAGCTTTCTTCAACTTCTCGTCATCACCATATTTGATAGTGTCTTTTACTTCCAGAGAAAGCTTCTTGCCGGCAAATTTGTTGTATTTTTCGAGATTGCGCTTCAGAGCCTTTCTAAAAGATTTGTCCACTCCTGGCGCCATTGCATAATCAAAGTTTGGAATGGATTGTCCACCATGTTGCTCATTTTGGTTGGCCTGGAGCAAAATTGCCGCGAGCGCCGCATAAGAGCCAATTGATTTTGGCGTTCTAAGATGCCCGTGACCGGTATTAAACCCACCGTTCTCAAACAGTACAAATGGGTCTGACTGGCAGCAAGTCAAAGTACCAGTAGCATAAAAATCCAGATCATGGATATGAATATCACCATTGTCGTGAGCCGCGGCAATATCAGGCCTAAGAAGCAAAGTTTTGGCAAACACTTTAGAACCTTCTGCCCCAAACTGCAGCATCTTGCCCATAGCAGAGTTACCGTCTACATTGGCATTGGAACGTTTCACATCGGAATCTTCGGAGGCGTCCGCATGTGAAATCGTTTTGTAAATATTCATGAGGTCAGACTTAGCTTCACGTACTCTAGAACGTTCTTGACGAAATCTGATATACTCTCTAGCGGTCTTTTTAAAAGAAGACTCCATCAAAACTTCTTCTACAATATCCTGAATCTGCTCCACCGAAGGAGTACGAGTTTTAATTGTCTCCTCGGCTCTTTTCAACACTTTTTCAGCTAATTTCTTAGCTTTTTCAGCCTTAAATTCTTCTGTAGCCAACCCCGCTTTAATAATCGCATCAGTAATCTTTTCTGCATTAAAATTAACGATTTTCCCATCTCGTTTTTTGATTTTTTTGAACATGATACCTCCTTAAACTGTTCGTGCATGCCCCCATATTTAGCGTCTAACTACCATTCTATCACACTAAATCTAGTATTTTCAAGACTTTTATGCTAAAAAAGTAAAAATTACAACAAAAAGGCTGGGGGATTAATCCCCAGCCTCGATCACCTCCTTTTTCCGCTTCTCTTTTTCAAGATGAATCCTCCTTTCGATAAAATCCGAGACTGAGAGTAGCTCTCCTTTCTTGAGCGCCCGTTTAATATTGTCTCGGACATACCTTCTTCTATTATATGGAGTGAAAAATCTAATTATTTTAGGCTTGTAATCCGGCCCCATTGGCTTAAAACCCACCAACTGTGACCAATAATCAAGATTATCCAGCCTTTCGTGCTGAGCCAAACAACGCTCATGGATAGTCTGATCCAGCTTAGCGCCTCGGTAACCATATTCATAAGCTACCTTTTGCACCGGATAGACCCCGTCCTCGACATTGACCCCCATTTTGAGGATCGCTTGGTAAGATCCCACGGTATTCAAAAAATCTAAAAATACTCCATAGTATCTTAATATGTCATTAGTTTCAACTTTAGCCATTTTGTACCCCCCTTCGGAAAAAGAATTATTAAAGTACCATACTTTCAATTATAGCACAATCACCACAAAATGTCAAGCAAATCCCTCTTAGAGCTGTTAATTCTGAGCGATACAACGAATGGAATAACCATGGGCACGTGTGTCATATGCGCTTAACCATGCACTGCTACTCTCAGAATGTATGTCATGCATCCAAACAGCGTTTTTATATGTAGATGACCAAAAGTACCCAGTGTGTCCTTGTAATTGTGTACCACTATGGTCATATGTTCCTGAAAATTGCAAGGAAAGCATATATTGAATACTTAGTGGGTTACTTGCATCAAATGTTGTTATTGTAATATTGCTAAGGGCTACTTGTAAAGCTATAAATTCATTATAATTAGTGCCAGTAGTTATTGTCCCACCTCTTGGCAATCGCCAATTAGATGAACATATATCATAACTAGCATTATTTGTATCAGTATGAGAATCATTATAGCAATAAGAACCAGCAGTAGCGGCACAATAATTATAATAACTACCAATTTTTTTATAACCTAATCCAAAATTTGAATTAGGTGCCACACTTGTATTATTGTAAGAGCCATCATAAGTACACGGATATGTATGTGTTGTAGTGCAATTACCAGCTCTATTTATTAGTGGATATATATATGAGCTAGCAGTAGTTCCCCAATTGGTATAGGAAAGCCCGGTACCCTTCGCCCACTGATCTGTACTAGCCCCACCACCATTCCTAAGCTTATTTAGAGCATATACAGTAGCATTAGTATTAGCACCACTTTCATCAGTGCCTTTTAGCGCATTTGCCACAGTAGAACTATTAAGATTTAGGTCTAGGTTATCCAACATCCAACACCTTCCATCTTCTAATCTAGCAATGTGGTATGATTGGTTATCTCTAGTGTCTGTGACTATATCCCATTGGTTAGGAGTGATATAACCACAAATTTCTGCAGTCATGTTTTGCATGGTAAGGGATTTACTCTTTTTAGCATAAGCTTGAGCTACAGTAGTAGGAGTCCAGACCGCATAAAGCTTAATATCAGTATTGTCTATAGTAGGATCTATGGGTATATCTGCTCCAGTAGCATAAACATTAGGATTACTAGCAATAGGACTATCGTTACATAGCATAGCTGGATTATAATAAGCATTATCCTGGAAAGTAACCATATCATTTACGGAAAGTTCTGTATAGTCTGTACTACCTAAACACCACCCAGCAAAGCTATAAGTAGAGCCAGCATTACCAGCTCTAGTGGTAGGA
>CAZHGO010000002.1:0-36054 GCA_964532185.1 uncultured Candidatus Saccharibacteria bacterium
TTACCTACTGTTACTACTTACTATATGCAAGACATAGCAACAGACCAAACTCTAGTTAATACTGTCTGTACTGAAGAACCAACAGTAGTCATAGACAAACGTGATGAACAGGCCTATACCATTAGAAGGATTAATGGTACTTGTTGGATGGTGGAAAATTTGCAGTTTACTGGGACTACCATGGATAGTACTACTACCAATATTGCGCCAGAATATACGCCACAAAATCCATATGTAGCGACGTATTATGATTCAGTCTCGGAAGGGGTTAGTGGTGGAAAATGCAATGGTGATAATCCCGATTATATGGGTTTTAACTATGCCTGTATGCATGAAGGGCAAATAGATATTCCTGCAGAAGGCAGTCCAATTAACTATACTACGGATACGACTAACACTACACAAATATCTACAGTTTGGTATAATTATACCGCTGCTTCTGCTGGAACTATTACAGGCTATTCCAACACCGATCCGCAGCTATATGATATTTGTCCAGCAGGCTGGCGTATGCCAAATGATACAGAATTTAATGATATCATTAATAATGGGACTGTATCTAATCTTGTAGCTGGCGGAGGGTATTCTCAGGGCGGGCTGCACAATACATCTTCAGGTTATTGGTGGGGAGCTAACGCTTCTAACACATCAGGTCGTAAGCGATTGGGGTATTATAGTGATGATGGTAGTATTAGCAATGGCCAATCTAGCCGCGGGCATTGGAATCTATATATCCGTTGCGTGATGAAAGAGACTAATATCAATAATCTCACCTACATGCAAGATTTTGCTAAATTAAATGAAAGTGGTAATGCAGCAAAGAAACAACAAGTATTTAACTCTATGGAACAAGAGCAACCCTATCGGTTGACAGATATACGTGAAAATCAAGCCAATTCTTATCATATTTCTAAACTTATAGATGGTAGATTGTGGATGGTGGAGGACTTACAGTTTACTGGAACCACAATGGACAGTACTACTACCAACATTGCTTCGAACTATACTCCAGAAAATCCATATACAGTCACATATTATGACCTAGCAGGTACGGAAGGCACTAGCACTACCGGACATTGCTATGGCACTTGGAATGCATATGACGATCCCGGAGTTGGAAATGGGTATACTTATTCTTGCATTCATAAGGGCACTGCCCCCGCTCCTACTACGCCAATAGATTCCAGTTATGGCAGCACTGTTGATACGGTTTGGTACAATTACGCTGCAGCTACGGCAGGGACTATTACTGGAGTTGACAATACTGGAACTCAAACCTATGATATTTGCCCCAAAGGTTGGAGGCTTCCAAGTCTTGACGAGATGGCCCAAATTAAAGGGCGCGTAAAAGCATTTTATCCTATCGCTGCTCATGGTTATATTAATGGCGTTTTCAACGAAAGTTTAACTGGAAGATGGTGGTCATCTACGGTAATTAACGCTACTCGCCGTGGTAATTTATACTATACTGGTGCCGCTTTAGGTACTAATAGCGCTACTACTCGCTATTATGGGATTTCAATGCGTTGCGTTCTATAAAATACCACTAATTACCCCACACAAAATCACAAAACTATGGCAAAATAAAACCGATGCAACAGGCCATACATAATTTATTGGATAGGATTGGCTTCCTAGCTTAATTTCTTTCTCAAAATCTCTTGCACAGCCGAAGGATTGGCCTTGCCATGAGATTCCTTCATTACTTGCCCCACCAAGAATCCAATTACTTTTTCTTCCCCATTTCTAAAATCATCTTGGGCTTTCTGAGTTTCTGGCTTAGCTAGCACCGTGTCTACGATTGCTTTAAGTGCATCCAAATCATTTTCTTGCACTACACCAAGTTCCTTAGCAATAGTTTTAGCATCTTTGCCTTTCATCTGCGGGTCAAACATCTTGAGGAACACTTCTTTAGTAGCAGTAGAAGAAAGTTCCTTTTTTCCATTCATTTCGGCCAAATCCAATAACTGTTTGGCAGTTGGCAAATCATTAAGATACTCCGCCGATTTCTCTTCCGCGAGCAAAACTGACGCAAACAAATTAGAAATTAGCACAGTATATTTATTATCTATTTCACCCAATTTAACCATCAAGGCTGGATAGTCTAGCAAAATCTCCAAAATATCATCTTTGATTATGCCACCAAACTTTTCCCGATAATCTTTCGGCATCATCGGTAATTTGGCAGACTCTTCTGCAATAAACTTAGCATCAAGATTAATCGGCGGCAAATCTGGCTCCGGCATATAGCGATAATCTTTCGCCTCTTCCTTACTTCTCTGCCCAGTAGTTTTACCACTTGCATCGTTCCAGCCCAGAGTTTCTTGAACCACCCGTCCGCCATCGTCCAAAATTTTACTTTGACGCAAAATTTCGTATTCTACCGCACGCTCAACCGAGCGGAAGGAATTAAGATTTTTTACTTCTGCACGGGTGCCAAGCTCATTAGAACCTTCCGGCGCAATCGATACGTTGACATCAAACCGCATATTACCATTATATAGATCGCCATAAGTCACTCCTGCATAACACATTAATCTCCAGAGCTCTTTACAATAATCATGCGCATCCTTGGCCGAGTGAATATCCGGCTCCGACACAATCTCAATAAGCGGCGTGTCTACGCGGTTTAAATCTACCAAAGAATATGAATCAAAATGCGTCAGCTTCCCCGCATCGCCTTCTAGATGTGCGTGGTTAATCCTAACGTGTGCCCCGGACGGAAGCTCTACAAAACCCGCCCCAATAATCGGCTGATAAAACTGGGTAATCTGATAACCTTTTGGCGAATCTGGATAAAAATAATGTTTGCGGTCAAATCGAGAAAATGCATTAATCTCACAATTCATCGCTTTGCCTGCCAAAATAGCATACCGAATTGCCGCACCATTCAGCCGAGGCAACATCCCAGGCAAAGCATAATCTACCGGCGAAACGCAAGAATTCGGCTCTTTACCTCGAGCATCGTTATCCACTTCCGAAAACAACTTCGTTTTGGTGGATAATTGCACATGACATTCAATTCCAATAGTAGGTGTATATTTCATCAGATCGCTCCTAATTCTTTTAAGGCCTTTTTATAAATCGCAAGCGCGGCAAAAGCCTGCCGGTAAGTAATTTCAAGGTCTTCGTGTGCAAGTGCATTGCGTAATTTGTGCGCGCGCCACACTGCATTGATATCAGAAAATTTATCTTTACTATGTTTTAATCTATCCCCCATAGTTTTTCCGGGAATTCCCAATTCCACCATCGCTTTATCAAGTAGCTTATCGCCATCAATTACAGTTTTCATAAAAGTGGCAGAATTATTTTTGTTCAAACTATTTTCAATCGCGAGAAACTTAGTTTGATATTTTTCTTTATTAAAATGATAAGCGCGTTTTTTGGTGAGAAACATCGCAACAAGAATCATCACACCCACAATCAAAACTGCAATAATAAACGGTGTGGCGCTTCCCATTACAAAAGCTCCTTGCTAAATTCGATCAAGTTTTTGTCGCTTCTTCTCGGCCCCACAATTTGAAGCCCAATTGGAAGTCCATCAGAAGTTTCACCAGCCGGAATCGCCAGTCCCGGTACACCAGCCAAATTTAATGATACACTCATCAAATCTTCCAGATACATTGCTACCGGATCATCGATTTTTTCGCCCAACTTAAATGCCGGGTTTGGCGAAACCGGAGTCAAAATAAAATCACATTTAGAAAATGCATTTTCGTATTCTTTTACAATCAAAGTTCTAACTTTGGCCGCTTTCAAGAAATATGCATCGTAAAAACCAGATGACAAAACAAAGTTACCAATCATAATTCGGCGTTTATTTTCTGGCATAAATCCTTCGTCGCGAGTATTAGCGTATAATTCATTCAAACTTTTAGAGCTTTCCGAACGAAAACCGTATCTCACGCCATCATAACGCGAGAGATTTGAAGCGACTTCTGCCGGCACTATAATATAATATGCCGCGAGCGCATATTTAAGCGCAGGCATATCAAGCTCTACAATTTCGTAACCTTTAGACTTTAGAAGTTTGCATTTATCTTTGAGAGCTTTTCTAATCTCCGGATCCACGCTCTCGTTGTCGAATTCCTTGATTATCCCCACTTTTTTAACTTTTTTAATTTCACTATTATTATAAAAATCTTCCAAAGTTGTCAAATCTTTTGAATCTTTACCACTAGCAATTTCCATAAGTAGATTCATATCTTCTGTAGATTTAGTGAAAAAGCCGATACAATCTGTGGAAGACGCCATCGCCACCACGCCATATCTAGAAATGCAGCCATAAGTTGGTTTTAGCCCATACACGCCATTAAACGAAGCCGGCTGGCGAATCGAACCACCAGTATCTGTACCAGTAGCAAATTCTACAATGTCAAGCGCCACCGCCACCGCCGAACCACCAGAAGAACCACCAGCCACACGCTCACGGTCGTGACTATTTAAAGTTGGCCCAAAATAAGAATTTTCGGTAGAAGACCCGTGGGCAAACGCATCCAAATTGGTACGCCCAACCATAATTGCGCCCTCAGCTTCTAATTTTGCTACTGCAGTAGCGGTAATTGGCGAAACCAGCCCTTGCAAAATATGCGCCGAAGCCGTAGTTTCGCCTTCTGGCGACAAAAAATTATCCTTGAGCGCATATGGCACACCGGCAAGCTTCCCCACCTTTTCGCCACGCGCAATTTTTGCGTCAATTTCGCGAGCTTTTTTAAGTGCCCCTTCTTCATTCAAAAAATTAAATACATTATAATCAGCAAATTCCTTGGCTTTTTTTAAAGCGTTTTCTACCAAACTTACAGCAGTTGTATTTTTATCGGCAATTTTCATAATACTTTTGGCACCTTTATTTGATTATCTTTTTGTTCTTTGGTAAGCGCTAGTAAATCTTCACGCAAAGCTTCCTGCGGTATAATTTCATCTTCTCTCCACACATTCTCCATTTCAAATACTTGGTAAGTTGGCTCTATGCCAGTAACATCCACTTCGTCAAGCTGCGAAATGTATTTCAAAATCTCTGTAAGATCTTTTTGCAACGATTTATTTTCTGTATCAGAAACCGAAAAATTTGACAAATCAGCCAAATGTCCAATTGTTTCGCAGTTAATTTCCATACTATACATTATACCACACCCGAGTCCTATTTGACATTTTTGAATAATATTTTCTTAAAATAATTAATAATCGGCGCAGCCTCTTTTAGATTCAAGAAAAAGCTAGCAATTACATATGCCGCAAAGGAAACCACCGCAATCAAAAGGAATTTTGGAATGGTGATGACGAGAGAGGTATCAGTCGCCATCAGAGGAATAAATTTGGTAAGCGAAAACGCCACACACCCACAAATCAAAGTCGCAAACAACATTCTACCTAGCGCTTTCCAAAAACTTTTATCTAGAATCTCTCCTCCAGAGCGTTTTTGTAAAATTGAGAGCAAAATTACAATTTCTATTAATGCTCCCACCGACTGTGCCGCGCCCAGGCCATCTACGCCCCAACCAGCAAAATATGCCACCACGGACAAGCCTACAGTTAGCCCAATCGCCACGATTGAAACAATAAATGGCGTTTTGGTATCTTGATATGCATAAAATCCGCGCGACGCAATATGAAAAACCGAACGTGCAAAAATCGCCACACATAGAGTGCCAAGAATTGATGCCATTGTCCCATTGCTATCGTTATTACCAATATTAGAAATAAACGACACTACATAGCCCCGCCCAAAGAAGGCAATAATCGAAACCGGCAAAGCTATCCAGGTAATCGTTCGAAGAGCCTGTCTAAAAGTATCGTAAAAATCTTTTTTATTTCCCTGCCCTAACTCTTCCGTCAACTTCGGGAAAAATGCAGTAGAAATCGCTACTCCAATCAAACTCACTGGCACCGTATGGAGTGTAGTGGCTTGGTCAAATGACCTCACTGCGCCCGGCCCCATTCGAGAAGATAAGTTGGTAGATGCAATGGAGTTAACATAATCAATTCCCTGGTCCAAAGAGCGTGGAGGCAGTAAATGTAAAATTTTTCTAAAGCCCTGATTCTTCCAGTGGATTTTAAATTCGTAATCAAAACCTAGACCAAACATCCCGATTAGTGCCACAATTAACTGCAAAATCGCACCAAGCACCACACCAAGTGCTACGCCCATGATGCCGCCCTCAAAGATTTGCACGCCAAATAGATTAATTCCGCCAGTAAAACAGGTAATCCCAATAATAATACCCATATTATATATAGTAGGTGCAAACGCATAGAATACAAATCTTCTTACCGCCTGTTGCATGGAAGTCAGAACTGTGGCGATAGAAAACAGAAATGGATTCACTGCAATCACTCGCGTCATATTGATGGCCAGAATCGTACCAGATTCATCAAGCCCTGGCGAAACTACATACCGAATTAAGGGATCTGCAAAAATCATAATTAGAACCGACGTAACCAAAGTCAAAATTGCCAGTAAATTCAAAAGCGACGAAGAAAGTTCCCACGCCGATTTTTTATTCCCGGTAGAAAGACGCTGATTAAACACCGGAATAAATGAAACCGCGAGGGCGCCCGAAGTCAAAATAAAAAACATAAAATCCGGAATGGTAAAAGCAGCAGTATAAGCGTCAATCCCTGTAGGGTAAGTACCAAGATAGTATGAATTCAATAAACGATCCCGAAAAAGCCCCAAAAGTGCCGAAATCAAGGACGAAGATGCTAACACTACTGCAGCCGATTTTACCGACAATTTCAGATTAGCTAACTGCGTGACGGACTTAAAATGAAACTTTTTCATATATTTAATTATAACACGTGGTATAATAATTGTATGGCTAAAAAGAAAGTAGTGGGAAAAACTGCGAAAAAAACCAGTTCCAAAAAAGACATGCCGAAAAAAGTCAAAACTATTGGCCGCCGGCGTAAGCTAAATTTATATTCAAATTTAACTACCAAGCATAAAGCCAAAAAAGACGCTAATCAACGCCGTCGAGCGGAGTATCTAGCAACTCTTCCAAAAGATCCTTGGAAAAGATTTTGGGCAAGACTTCATCCAAAACGTGTCTTCAAATGGTGGTTTTCTTGGCGCGGCCAAAAAACCATCCTAAAAGTTCTCGCAGCCACAACGTTAATAATCATCATTTTTATTGGTGGTTTATTCTTGTACTACAAAAAAGACATTGAAGGCTTGAGGCTTGACGAAATTGACATTTCTGACACCGTTAATACTTATCTAGATAGAAACGGCACAGTATTGTGGAAAGACACCGGTTCGGATAATTATCGTTTAGTAGTGAGCGAAGATGAAATCCCAGAAAATATGCGCAATGCCACTATCGCAATTGAAGATCGCAACTTTTATAACCATATTGGTGTAGATTTCTTTGCACTCATTCGTGCTGCCTTTTCGACATTGGGCGGTCACGGTGTACAGGGTGGTTCCACTCTTACACAGCAGTTGATTAAACAGGTCTACTTTGCCGACGAAGCTCAAAGTGAAGACCGTGGCGGTCTTGGGCGCAAAATCAAAGAATTAATTCTTGCCATTGAGCTAGAGCGGATGTACTCCAAAGACGAAATCCTCACGATGTATCTCAATCAATCGCCATATGGCGGGCGACGTAACGGTGTAGAATCAGCTGCTAGGACTTATTTTGGCAAATCTGCTAAAGATCTAGATTTGGCGGAATGCGCGTTGCTAGCTTCCATTCCTAATAATCCGGCCGTCTATAATCCATATAATGAATATGGTCACGAAGGTCTTTTGCAACGTCAAAAATACACGCTTGACGTGATGGCGGAAATGGGCTTTATTACCAAAGAAGAAGCTGAAGCGGCTAAAGAAATTAACGTCCTGGATCGCATCCAGCCGGAAGCTACCCAATATTCAGACATTTTGGCTCCGCACTTTGTCTTGGAAGTCAGAAAACAACTAGAAGATAAATATGGTATCTCCACCATGCGCGCTGGCGGCTGGACAATTAAAACATCTCTAGATTATCGTGCTCAAAAAATCGCCGAAGAGGCTGTAGCAGTTGGCGCAGGATACACCTATGTCAATCGCAGTGATGATATTGCTTTGGTTTCTGTTGACGTAGAGACTTCACAAGTGATTGCTATGGTCGGTTCAATTGATTTTAATAATCCTACTTATGGTGAGCTCAATGCCACCACTGATTCTTTAATCGAACCAGGCTCTACTATTAAGCCGATTTTAGATTATTCTTCTCTCTTTATGCAAAGAGAAGGCGTTAACTATGGCCCAGGTTCCATCTTGAAGGATGAGAATATTAATAAGATTTATTGTGCTGGATATACTGGTAAGTGTTCGCTTACTAATGCCACCGGCCAATTTTATGGCAACGTAACTATTCGGTTCTCACTCGGTCACTCTCTGAACATCGCTGCGGTTAAGGCCCTATATATTAATGGTATTGATAATTCTCTAGAAATCGCTCACGCTTTGGGCGACACTACTTATTGTAAAGACCGCGAGGGCTATGGCCTCTCTATTGCAATTGGCTCTGGCTGTGGTGTCAAAATGGTAGAGCACGCCAATGCCTATGCATCTCTCGCTCGTGGCGGTTCTTACAAAGATCTCACTTACGTTCTAGAACTTAAAAATTCTTCTGGTGACATCGTAGAAAACTGGACCGACGCTCCAGCCACCCGTGTAGTGGACGAGCAAGTTGCCTATATGTTATCCAGCATTCTTTCAGATCGTTCTGCTCGCTGGTTTAACAATGAGGGTTTTGTAGTTCCAGGCGTTTGGACCGCTACTAAGACTGGTACTACCACTACTACTAACTCTGCTGTTACCAAGGACTCTCTGATGGAAAGCTATTCCACTGCTGTTTCTACTCTGGTTTGGAATGGTAACCATGATGGCTCTGGGCTTTCGTCAAATTCTAACAACGTGGTGCGTTATACCATTGGCAATTACATGGAGCGCGTTCACAAAGAAGTCTATCAGCCAGATGGCAGATGGAGTCCGGGCGACCAACCAGTGCAACCAGCTGGCATGCAGCGTCTTACTGTTAACGGTCAAACCGATATTTGGCCTAGCTGGTACAACGTCAAAAACTCTGGCGTTTCCAAAGAATCTATGACCTTCAATCGCTATAATTACGCGCTTGCTACCGATTGTACTGCCGAAGAATTCAAGATTCAGGTAGAAGTTACCAAAACACTTGACCCAATGACCGGTGAAACCGTTTATACTGTTCCAGAGCCATACAATCGTGAAATCAAAGATACTTGTGATTATCGGCCGCCATCTGTCACAATCTCCCCTAGCGGTTCTAGCTTGATTGCTTCTATTAAGAAAGGCAGCTACGATATTGTTGGGTATACACTGGTTGTAGATGGCGTGGAAATACCTAATATTTCCGTTAATAGCAAGGGTGTTGTATCTGGGTATACACTTGATGGTAGTGAAAAGAGTATCAAATTTACCGTTTCAGATACTGCCGGCTATCAAACTACCGCCGAACTAACTATCGATAACAATAAAAAATCTGGGAACTAAATACAAAAAAGGCAACATTTATGGAAATAGCTATTCTAATTATTGGATTATTAATTTTAGGCGAAACCTCTGTTTTGGTGTTTAGAAAATTGCGTCCTACCATGTCTTCTCGTCGTAAGATTTATATAGATACTTCGGTTTTGATAGATAGGCGAATTTTAGAAATCGCAAAAGCTGGCTTCCTCGACGGTGATCTAATTATTTTAAAAAGCGTGCTTTTAGAGCTTCAGCTGCTCGCTGATAGTAAAGATAACGAAAAACGTAACCTCGGCCGGACAGGTCTCGACACGGTTTCAGAATTAGAGCGCGTCATTAATATCAATACAGAAATTGTAGATGATACCGGTGGCCTCAAAAAAGTTGACGAAGAGCTTTTAAAAGTCGCCAAAGAAAATAAGGGTTCTATCATGACCATAGATTTCAACTTAATCAAAGTTGCTAAAGCCGAAAAAATCGAGACACTAAATATCAATGATTTGGCTTTAGCCGTGCGTACGGAGTTTAGTGCTGGCGACCGCTTTAGAATCAAAATTATAGAAAAAGGTACCGGTCGCGGACAAGGCGTCGGTCATCTCCCCAATGGCCCTATGGTGGTAGTAGAAAACGCTTCCAACAAAATCGGTCAAGAACTCAATATAGAGCTTACTAAATTCCTCGAAACTTCCGCCGGTCGCATGGCCTTTGCGAAGATTGTCAAAGACAAGGCAAGAAAATAAACACAATGTGTTCTGCGGACTTGAAGACTTGGCCAGAGCGGCCCGGAGCGTGTCCGAAGGACACGCTGTGTTTATTTTCTTGCCTTCTATTTTATCAGATCTTCACCAAACTTTATAGCCGTATTGTGATTTTCGTTCAGAAGATCATAGTATTTTGCTACGAGTTTAGTTCTGCCTAGTACTTTGGCCACATCTGCCGCAATATCATAACGTGAGCAACCATTTTTGCGGAGCATCTCAAATGGGGTGGTAGTAGAACCTTCTTCAATAAATCCATGTACCTTCACGCGTCCTCTAGCAGTATAATTCTCAAAAATAGCTGCAAGAGTTTCTGGATAGCCATGGAAGTTAGCAATAATTGGCTTATCCGCAGTGAATAATTCTTCAAATTGAGATTTAGAAAGTTTATTCTTACAAGTACCAATTGCACGATAAGACAGCGCTGTAATACCTACAAAACGTAATCTAATCCCAGGAAGATCCCGGCGCAAAATCTTCATTGCCTCGAGTGCTTCAGTAGTTTGCACATCACCGGCTGCGGTCAATACAAAATCTGGCTTGTCGTCAGACGCAAATTGGAAAATAGACGCCCCACCATTTTCATATTGATATTTAGCATGGTTGGTGTCGATATAACGTGGTACATCAGTTTTATTGAAAGTCATTAAGTTTAGACAATCGCGCGATTCTAGCATTTTTTCAAACGCTACTTCAGCCGCCACATCGTCTACCGGAAACAAACAGTTGCAAAGATTCGTAGGCAGTGTCAAGAGTGTAGATAAAAGAGCTGGGGATTGGTGAGTATAGCCATTATGGTCTTGCCGCCAACAAGTAGAAGTAGACAAAAGATTTACCGCTGGCATTGGCTCGCGCCATTCTACTTCCCTAGCCTGCTTGATAAATTTAAGATGTTGCAAAATTTGCGAAGTGATAATTGGATAAAACGCTTCGTAACTTCCCATCATCGCTTGCTCACCGTTCATGAGATGCCCAGTCATGGTAGAAAATAGCACGTTTTCCGATAGTATTTCTATAATCCGGCCATCTGGGCTTTCGGGAAGATCCCAAGCTTCTTTAGCTAGGTCGCCCCAGGCTCTTTTTTCTACATCAAAAACGGTCCCAAAACGGTTAGAGGTAGTTTCATCTGGTGAGAAGAAATAGAAAAACGGATTTTTCTTAAATTGGTCGGCCAAGAGTTCGCCCACCTTTTCAGCTGGCGAAAAATTCTCTACACCTGGGTTTTCTACATGTTCTATCATAGCGTAAATCCTTTCTCCGCATCAAATAATTCTTTAAAGTTGTAAGATGAAAGCCAATCTTCAAGGGTTCTTAGCTCATTAGAATCAGTAGTTGGGTTCTTAAGCGGAATTTGATGTGCTTCGTGATGTTTGTTCGGACCACCGGCACCTTTTTCGGTTTTCAAAATATAAAATGGCGCATCTTTCTTTTGCTTTAATGCGGCTTGGAAGGCTTCTGGATCATCACCTTCAATGGTAATTGGTGTAAAACCAAAGCCACGAATCATTTCGTTTAGTTCCCTTTCGGAGCGACGAGCATAAATCGATGGAGCGGAAATTTTGTAGCCATTGAGATGTAGAATCGGCAAAACTTTACCATTCTTCGCGCTATTCATGAGCGCACGTAAGTTTAAAGAATCCAGTGCAGTAGCGGTTTCAAGCTCGCCATCACCAATCAAGACAGCTAAAGTCTTTTCTGGGTGACCGAGCGCTACGCCGTAGGCATTAGCAAGAGCATAACCTAGTTCACCACCCTCTACAATTACGCCCGGAGTGTATGGGCTAGCATGAGATGGAAAACCGTCTGGCCAAGAAAAATTTCGACAAACATAAGCAAGACCTCTCGCATCACGAGATGCATTTGGATCAACTTTTTCTAATTCACCATCTAGGAATAAATTCGCTTGCAAGGCTGGAAAACCATGACCTGGCCCCAACACAAAGGTGAAATTTTCGTTTCCGTCAAAGAAACTTTTGAGGTTTGCATAAGCCACATTGATGCCATGGCAAGTGCCCCAATGCCCGAGAAGTCTCGGCTTTACATCATCAAATCCTAGTGGTCTTTCCAATAGGAAATCGTCGCTTAGGAATAATTGTGCCACGCACATATAATCGCAAGCGCGGATGCGTTTTTTGATATAATCTGTTTTATCCATGCCCACTCCACTCATGCCTTTATTATACCGCATATGTTTTTCGTTGTAAATACTTAAATGTTAAAAAAGTGCTACCAAAAGCACCATATACTCTATATTATAGCACACTTTTGACGAAAAAGCAAGTTTTATTGATGATAGATAAGAGCCAGTAATATCCTAAGGTGTCTGATTTTTGATACCCCTATTCACCGCCCAATTTTCTACGTCCAAAAATCTATCTAGTGCTGTCACCAACATATTATTTTCGTTGTAAACCTGTACGTTTTTATTGTATATATATGTCATATTAGCTTGATAAAGCCCAATTGCTGGCACATCCGTAGCCCAATATTCCAAGAATTTTTCGTATTTGCGCATCCTCAACGCTTCGTCTGCTGTCCCTCTTGCGCCAATCAGTAAATCATCCACCAAAGAATTGCGATAGTTAGACAAATTTAACCCAGATGATTTAGCCTGCGATGAATGATAGTATGGCAAAGGATCTGGGTCCGAACCTAGTACAACCTCGTAGACCAAGACATCATAGTTTCGCTTGGCAATCACATTTGCCACAAACTCTTGACTCTCAGCATAAGGAATTACTGTGCACTCAATTCCTAGCTCGCGCAAATTCTCCGCCAATTTCTCAGCCACCGCCGGTAGATATCCAGAATCCACCGTGGCAATCTCTAATTTTACTTGTTCGCCACCGGCAAGCTCGGCGATTTTTTCTTTGGCTTCTTCGGGATTATCGGTAGGGATATTTGGGTAATAATCTAGTTCGATTTGTGATTTTAAAATCGGAAAATTTAAAGCGGTAGTATTAGGTGCTGCCGAACGGATTTCTGACATTTTTAAACCCTGACGAATGGCTCTTCTAAAGTCTGCATTGGCAAGTAAACCCCTAGAGTTGTTCAGAAAAGCAAACACTCCCCCATCTATGCTAGATAATCTTTTATAGTAGTTTCCCAAAGTTACTTTGCTAATATCTTCGCCACTCAATTCTGCGGTGGCTGTAGCTGACCCAGCATTGAGTGCGCTGATGATTTGGTCTTTGTCATTATAAACATGCACTGCAAAACTGCTCACCATCGGCTTGCCTAAATAATAATTCGAATTAGCATTGAGATAAATCGTCTTTTCGTCATCAGAAGAATTAGAATCTTGAGAAGCGTTAAAGTTGAAAGGCCCGCTCGTTACTGGCGTTTTTGAAAAATCTGCTTCCACGAGAGTTTTGATGGGTGTATTTTCTAAAACATGCTTTGGCACAACTGGAATATTAAGGGCCGATACGAAATCTGCGTAAGCTGAAGGCAACACAAATACAATATAACCATTTTCATCTTCCGCTACCTTGACGTTCTCTAGATTAGCAGTATAGATTGTGCTTACTGCCGGATTCTGAATTAGCTCAATTGTAAAAAGTATATCTTCGTTAGTAATTGGTTCACCATCGGACCACACCAAACCATCTCTTAACTTCAATCGCCAGACTTTCCCATCGTCAGAGTAAGTAATGCTACTGGCTAATCCCGGCCCCGGATGTCCTGAAAAATCATTATAAGTTAACGTAGCAAACATTAGTTTGCTTAATATTTTTTCGGAAGTAGTGGTGGCAAACAGCGGGTTCATCGAATTAACCCTCCCCAGGGTAGCCTCAATGTAAGTTCCCCCATCTACGTAAGCATCTACAGCATAAGACTCCCCAAACCAAAACGCCTGCGATATCGCTAGGAGTATCAAGGCAACCACTAAGAGCGCCCATTCCAAAACTAAAAGGCGGATATTTTTAATATGCGAAAGACGCTTTAGGAAATTTTCCTTAATATGCTCTTTGCCCTCCTCGCTTGCTTTTATAGAAACCCGCGAAAACTTCCTAACAAATTTTTGCCCACGTTTTTTAAGATTTGCCGCCATTTTACTCCATTGGAATTAATAGTAAACCTAAAATTGATAACACGAAAATTATCGCAAACACAATAGTGGCTACAAATAAGGATTTTTCTAACCCTCGCCTAGTAGTGTATAATTCTCCAGAGCTACCAAAGCCAGCACCAAGTGAAGCACCGCGCTGTTGTAAAAGAATCAAAAGCACTGTCAAAATCGCCGAGACCAGTGTAGTTACCTGTAAAAAACTTCCTATTTGCATAAATAACTCCTATAAAGCTATTTTAGCATAGATTTTCGTTTTAGCAAAGTGTGATAAGTAATCGCAAACCGGTGCGCTTCCTCGTCAATCCTCGCAATCAATCTTGCAATGTGCGAAGTTTTGTTTAATTTAATTAACCTGTTATCAAAAATAATTTTTACTTCGGCTGATTTAGAATGATCACCCGATTTATCCCGCCCAATCACCGGTATTTTAAATGGCTCCAAAAGTGGCAAAACCGCATTTACCTGAGTAATTCCCCCATCCAGAATTATCAAATCCGGAAAATCCCATTCCCTATGCTTGAGGCGCCGAGAAATCACTTCCACCATACTCCTCAAATCATCAGCTCCAGAGCTCCTAAGTTTAAATTTGCGATACTTATCCCTGGCAGAAGCCCCATTTATAAAAACCACCATACTTCCCACTGCGTTGGTACCAGATTGATGCGAAATATCATAACCCTCAATTCTCCGTGGTGGTTCAGAGAGTCCCAACATTTTTTGAAGATCTGTCAGTGCCTGGTCCGAAGAAATATCCAAAAATTCCTTATCCGAAAACACGATTTTTTTTCGTAGCTCCTTTAACCCAAAAATTTGGTCGCGAATTTTGGCGGCTTCCTCAAAATTTCCAGCTTCAGATTCCTTTTTCATGCTTCTCTCGAGGTCGCGCATCAAGCCTTTTCCGTCTCCCCACATCACCCGGATTAATTTTCTTAAGTCTTTCTTGTATTTTTCTGGCGTGGTTTTTTCTACTTCAACTCCTGGGGTCAAGCCCAAATCGGTGTCTAGAGTTTTTCGCCCAGTATAAGGTCTGGTGTAATAAGGAAAAATTCGCCTAAGCGTCCTGAGGGCCTTTTCAACCGGCCCTTTGCTGTAAAATGGCCCAATATAAACCGCCCCATCGTCAACGGGGGTTCTTGTAAAAGTCAAATACGGAATTTTATCCTGCATAGTGATTTTTACGTATGTTACATTTTTATCATCCCGCAGCAAAATATTCCATTTTGGCATGTATTGTTTAATTTTTTCCGATTCCAAAAACAGCGCATCCATTTCTGTATCAACCGTAATCCATTCCGTATCAGCAATTTCGGAAACCAAAGCCTTGGTTTTGGGGTCCTTTTTGGAATTTTGAAAATACTGCCTCACGCGATTTTTTAAAACTGCGGCTTTACCCACGTAAATCACTTCCCCATCAGAATTTAAATGAAAATAAACCCCCGGCGAATCCGGGAGTTTACCTAGTTTTTGTTTTAATTTCGCATTCATAATACCATTATACCACACTTTGGTAAAAATGTCAATGCTTAGTTGCTCGCATTAGTGGTAAAAACCCCTGTCATTAGCTTGTTCACTAGATTAGACATTTCGATATAATCGCTAGGCATAGTGATTTCTAGTTTTGGCGGATAAGTTAAATTCAGATCCGCAGTCACTGTCATGGAGGTAAATTCGCCAGATATCTCGCTGCCGCAATCACAAGGAGACGTTACGCACTCGCAATCTTCAACAGTTTCATAACTAGCCTCAGTGTCATTAGTGATAGCCTTGAAGTATACGCGGGTAAGATTATAATTATCGTCAATCTCTACATAGACAGTTGGGAAGGTTGCAAAAATTCCCGAAATCATGTCAGCTGTTACATTTGTGTTAGTCGCAATGTTCCCGGCGCAGGCATTAAGTTCATTGATAAACCCATTATTAGATAAACTATTTACAAATGCGCTTAACTTATTCGCGTCAAAATTGAGCCTATAAAGAGGATTTTTCTTTTTGGAAATCTCTAACTTATCTGTGGAATAAGTTATAAATTGATTTTCTTTGTACTTTTTGACGATATCCTTGCTGTATTGTGGTAAAGTAGAGACTGCATTAATGAGGCAAGTAGAAGAATTATCAAAAATCCCTAGGCTTTTCATCGTATCGCCAAAATTATCCGAGATTAAAATCCATTGATCATCAATCACATCAACTAAACCACTGTAGGCTGAAATTAGATCGGCAGCCGTAGTAGTGCCCGTAACACTCACGCAGTTGGTGGTGTTGGCGGCGTCTATGCAATCAGTGACATTGATTAAGTCTTCGGTATTGATAGTCTTGGCGCCCTCAAGCAAAGAGTCGAGCCCGCTCACTTTGAAAAATACTTCGCCATCTTGGTCTCGCATTTCATCTATTTCAATAGATGCGTCGGCGCTACCAACTAGCTTGGTTTCAACTTCGGCAGAAATTGTATTCATCCCAGATTTAGTATCAAAAGTGCCATTAAAATCTAGATTAAAACCACCTATGCCCGAATCATCAACATTTGGTGCAGCCGTTATTTCTCCTTGAGCGGATATAATACTAGACACTTCTCCGTTTAGTAATTTTTCAATTGCCTTACTTACGCGATCGCCGGTATTTCCTAGCACTGCAATTGCAATTGCCGCAGCTCCACAAATTATTCCAACTATCAAGAGTACGATTGCGCCAATAATCAAAGCTTTCTTTTTGCCATTGCCGCCAGCTGGCTCAACAATAGAATCTTTTGCCACTAATTCTGGTGTATCAGAAATCGGAGTGGTGACGGGTGTCTCAGAAACGCTCTCAATCATAGCAAAATCTTCCACCAAAGGCTCTTCGGGCGGATTATTGTTTGGCGCTAGGGTGTCAAAATTATTGCGTGGAGTTGGACGCATCATTGGATCCATCACACTGCGGTTTGGTCGCGATGCTTGCCTAGGTGGCACTACCCCGCTAGCAGGTTCTGTGAAAGAAGCAGGCTTGACCGGCTCTGCCGCCTTTTTTGTGTCAGGCGTATCTTCCGATCCTGGAGCTACTTCTAGTTCTGGTGTTGGCTCCAGTGCTTTCTCTGGCTCCAAATCTTCCATTATCTCTGACACATTCGCTGTCTCCACAAATTCCAGCGGCCCTGTGCCCGCCGCCATATCTTCGCTCGTGCTTGGCGCAGGGTTAAGAGGATTTGGCGTCCCTTCAGGGTTTTTGTTCATTTAAAAAACCTCCATTAAATATTGTTAGTTCAATTTTAGCATAAGTTTTTTAATTTTGCCACGATTTTTTGTTATAATTGTTTTATGGTTGATAAATTTATAATTTCTGATATTAAAGCCAGACAAATTTTGGATTCGCGTGGAAATCCTACTGTCGAGGCTGAAGTAACATTAAAAAACGGTGGTTTTGGCCGCGCTGCGGTACCATCTGGCGCTTCTACTGGCGTTTCCGAGGCCTTAGAACTTCGTGATGGTGACAAAAAATTCTTTAATGGTAAAAGCGTAGAAAAAGCCGTTTGGAATGTCAATCACAAGATAAAAGATGTGTTGCTTGACAATTCTTCTATCCAAACTCAAGTCGACCACATGATGCTAGAATTGGATGGCACCGAAAATAAATCTACTCTTGGCGCTAATGCGATTTTGGCAGTTTCCTTAGCCACCGCCAAAGCCAATGCCGATGCTCTCAAAATTCCACTCTATCAACATATAGCCAAATTAGCCGGCACTACCACCAAAATGTCTATTCCAATACCCATGATGAACGTGATGAATGGTGGCGAACATGCTTCTTGGTCCACTGATTTTCAAGAATATATGATTATTCCAGCCACTGCCGGCACCATTGAAGAAGCGGTGCGGATGGGTGCCGAAATTTTTCATATTTTAAAAGACGTTCTCAAAGAAAAAGGTTATCCTACTACGGTCGGCGATGAAGGTGGATTTGCTCCGCAAGTTAGAAATGGCGACAACGAACCATTAGATCTGATTAAAGCAGCTGTCGAAAAATCAAATTATAAGTTTGGCAAGGATATTCTAATTGCGATGGACATTGCCGCGAGTGAATTCTATACTAACGAACCAGGTAATCCGCCCTACGAAAATGGTCACTATGAATTAAAAACCAATGGCGATTGGAAAACTGCCGACGACATGATCAACTGGTATGAATATCTAGTTAATAACTACGCGGTAGTTTCAATTGAAGATGGTTTGGCCGAGAATGACTGGCAAAACTGGCAGATTTTAACCAAACGCTTAGGCAGAAAAATCCAATTAGTCGGCGACGATTTGTTTGTCACCAATACTAAATTATTAAAACGCGGTATCGAAGAAAAAGCCGCAAACAGTATTTTGATTAAACCTAATCAAATCGGCACACTTACCGAGACTATCAATGCTGTCAAAATGGCTAAAAAAGCTGGGTTTAATACCATCATGTCGCACCGCTCTGGGGAAACCGAAGATACTACCATTGCACATCTCGCAGTCGGCCTTGGCACCGATCAAATTAAGACCGGTTCTCTATCTAGAACAGACCGCATTGCCAAATATAATGAGCTTATTCGTATTTCGGAGTCAAATCCCAAACTCAGACTAGCTGCTCCATTCATAGTCAAAAAACATATCAAAATATCTTAGGCTTTTTCTGTGTGTGCTTCCGCGATTTCGCGAGCTTCCTTAAACCCATCGTAGAAGTTTTCGGAAATCTTGGGATGCCCGATTTTGTTAGCGGCATCTACGACTTTTTGGATATCGTCGGTGATTTCAAAAATTCTGGCATCTGGTTCTGCTACTAATTTTAGCTCAATCATCTTTTGGATTACCGAGTCAAACGCCGACCAATAGTCTGCTCCAATCAAAAACATCGGCATTTTAGGCATTTTGTTTTCTTGCATCAAACACAAAATTTCCGAAAGCTCGTCCATGGTACCAAACCCGCCTGGGAAAAATACAAATACTTTAGCCGACATCGCGAGCGAAACTTTTCTAGCAAAGAAATATTCAAAAGTGTAAGTCTCCGAAAGATATGGATTGGGAAATTGTTCATGCGCCAAAGTAATATTAAAACCAACCGAACGCCCGCCAATTTCAAAACATCCCCTTGATGCTGCTTCCATAATACCAGGGCCGCCACCAGTAATTACTGCGTGGCCATTTTTGGCGAGTTCCGCACCAAGATTCGCCGCCATTTCACAATACTTGCTATCTTGCGGTAATCTTGCCGAGCCAAAAATTGTTACTCCCTGCGGGAATGAACGTACCATTTTGAGCCCCGCCGCTAAATCTTTGGAATAGGCATTAATTCTTTCCAAATCCTCAATCGACATTTTTTTAATCAAATCTTCTTCTGTTGGCAGCATATTTCCTCCATATATGTTATATATAGTACAATTATACTATAATTTTTGAATTGGCATAGGATGCAAATCTTCTTTGCTAGTCAAAATTCCTTTATTTGCGCCAATTTTAGCAACTACGGAAGTAGAATTAGCCGACGCAAACACCAAAGAGCGACGAAAACTTTTACCAGACGCAATCGCTGCAAGATACCCCGAACCAAATGCATCGCCCGCACCTGTGGCATCTTTCATTTTAACATCTTCATAAATCCCAAACCGATAAATTTCTTCCCCACTGGCCGCAATTCCACCCATTGAGGCGTCCGTGATAATCACCGTGTCAGCATAATTTTTTAGATGGTAAAGTAATTCTTCTAGATTTGTACCTGGCACCAATTCGGAAGCTTCACGCTTATTAACTAACAAAATGTTTACATATTTCAAAAGTCTTAAAATCTCTGTAGCATGTTCCAGTTCTTTCACGCCAGGATTAAACATTACTTTACTGCCGATTTCATGAGCTTTTTTTAAAAATTCAGTCAAAGTCTTAATGTCGCCACGGAGTGTCGTTATATAAATATAATCCGGCCGAATCAATTCCAAATCGGAAGCATCAAAATCGTCAAACTTAGTGCTGGCTCCACGATAAGTCAAAATTGTGCGCTCGCCTTTTTTGGAATCAAGTAAAATCACCGAACTCCCCGTAGACTTAGCAGATGTATATTTGGCATAACTAGTGTCCACCCCTTCTTTATCTAAGGCCCTCAAGATTGCATCACCCGCTGAATCATGCGAAATATTAGTCATCAAGACCGCCTCGTGTCCGTGCCGCGCAAAAGAAATTGCCGAATTGACACCGCCGCCGCCTACTTCGTACTCAAGCTTATCTATGTCCACTTTGCTCCCCACCAAAATTTTACCAAAAATTGATTCTTCGCCAATTGTGGTAGGCTCAAGATCGTCATGATCAATGAGATATATATCTTGGAGGGCAGCACCCACCGACAAAATTCTAGCCATCTAAATCAAAACTCCGTTCTTATCAATTTCCGAAACTAATTCGTGATAAACTTCGGCTGGATTTTCTACTTTTGAAAGAGCCGAGCCTACATTGATGACATCCAAATCTGCGTGAGCCAGAGCTCTCATCGTGGACATATTTGCCCCACCGTCCCAACCAATTTCTACTTCCGGGCGCATACTTCTCACAATTGCAATCTTTTCCATTTGCATCATGTCGGCCGGACTACCTTGTACACCTAGTTGGCCTGCAAAAATTAACACATGATCTACCGCGTCGATGTATTGTTTAACCAAACCCGGATAAGTTGATGGTAAAATTGCCACACCGGTTTTAATTTCATTTTGTTTGAGAGTAGCAAAAATTGGCAACAAGTCTTCTTGTGCTTCTGCATGTAAAATTACCAGCGATGGTTTTAATTTGAGAATAATATCTAATTGCTCAGAAGGTTTTGATGCCATTAAATGCATATCCGCTTTCCATTCTTTGGGCCACCACACGTTAGAAACATCAAGCGTAGTAGCAGGTGCAAATGCTCCGTCTGATACATCAATATGTACCCGTCTTGCAAAATGATTTACCCGCTCAATTTGTTTTCTGTATTCTAGTTTATTTTCTGCTAAAATGGCTGGTACCACCGTTACGGTTCTAATCATAATCTTCCCTTTCGTCTAAACGATTTATGCGTCTTACTCGGCGCTCAAGACTTTCAAATTTCGTTTCAAGAAATGCCTTTACAATGAGTTGCATCAAATTTTCATCCACAAAATGTGCCGACATTGTGAGAATGTTGGCATCATCATGTTCTCTTGCTAGTTTGGCTGATTCCGAAGATGCACAATTGGCCGCCCGCACCCCCTTAAACCGATTTGCTTGCATCGTGACGCCATGCGCCGAATCGCAAATCAAAATTCCAAAAGAGCCCGGATTTTCGCGAACTTTTTTAGCTACGTTAATTGCCGGATCGTTAAAATCATCACCCTCATTATATTCAAAATCACCCAAATCTTCTACTTGGTAGCCCGAGTCAATCAAAAACTTCACTAATTGATTTTTTCTCTCCAGCCCACGATAATCTGCTCCAACGAAAACCTGCATTTTAATCCTTTCCAAAATCTACCGCCAGTTCTACCAAGCGGTTAGAATAACCCCATTCGTTATCGTACCACGCCACCACCTTAATCATATTACCACAAACTACATCAGTTAGCGGCAAATCTACAATACAAGAATGTGGATCGCCTACAAAATCTTTGGAAACTAATTCTTCTTCGGTTATCCCAATGATGCCTCGGTATTTTTTATCTTTAGCGGCTTTTTTAAAGACTTCGTTAATTTCTTCTTTTGTGGTATCTTTCTTAATAATTGCGGTAATATCAGACAAAGAAACTACCGGAGTTGGAACCCGGATAGACAAACCATTAAACTTACCTTGTAATGCTGGCACAGTTAATGCTGCGGCTTTTGATGCACCCGTAGTAGTAGGCACAATGTTCTCGGCCGCTGACCTTGCTTCCCTTAAATCCTTGGCCGGCGCATCCAAAATCTTTTGCGAACCGGTATAAGAATGCACAGTAGTCATCATGGCTTTTTCAATACCAAAATTGTCTTCCAAAACTTTCATCACCGGTGCAATACAGTTGGTGGTACAAGATGCATTAGACAAAATCTCATCCCCAGGTTCTACAATTTCGTCATTTACGCCAATTACAATAGTCTTGGCTCCTTCACCTTTGGCTGGCGCTGAGATAATTACGCGCTTTGCTCCAGCCTCAATATGTTTTTTGGCGTCTTCTGGCTTAGTGAAAAATCCGGTAGATTCTATCACTACATCTACGCCTAAATCTTTCCATGGCAAATTAGCCGGCTCTTTTTCGGCCAAAATCTTAATTTTCTTACCGTCAACCACAATTTCATTTTCGGTAAAATTTACATCGTGACTATAAGTGCCATAGGAAGAATCGTGTTTCAAAAGATGTGCCAAAGTTTTGGCGTCAGTTAAATCATTAATGGCAACCACTTCTGCATCATTTCTTTCCAACAAAATCTTGAAAGCGTTTCTGCCAATCCGCCCAAAACCATTAATTGCTACTTTAATCATTTTACCTCCTAACTACTTATGTATATTATACCACGGATTTGGGTATTAGCGAGATAAAAAGTTTTTTAAGTATTTTGATGAGCCTAAGAATAATTTTAAAATTTTAGAAAATTCTTTTTAATTCTGAAAGAATTAAAAAGTTAATAAACAAAGAAAAAGGTCAGAACATGTGCCTGCCTTTTTCTTCGAACTTGTTTCTTTTGTTGGACTTTTCTTTTTAAAGAAAAGTCCAAAGCGCTAGCGCGCAAAGTGCGCAAATGCACGGTTGGCTTCTGCCATTCTATGGCAATCTTCCTTCTTCTTGAAGGCTGCACCTTGCTCATTGTAGGCATCTACAATTTCTGCTTCCAAACGCTTAGCATATGGCATGCCAGAGCGTGCGCGAGCCGATTGTACTAGCCAAGAGAAAGCAAAGTGTAATTGCCGGTGCCCAGAAATTGGGAATGGAATTTGGTAGTTTGCACCACCAACCCGACGAGATTTTACTTCAAAATCTGGCGAAACATTGGCAATTGCTTTTTCCAACACTTCTACCGGATTTTCGGATTTAAGTTTTTTCGCAGCACCTTCAATAGCAGCATAAACTGCCCGCTCGGCTACCTGCTTTCTGCCATCGAGCATCGACTTATTGATAAGTCTTTGCACCAAGATGGATTGATATTTACGATCTGGAGAAACTTTGCGTTGCAAAGCTTTGGTAGTTTTCCTAGGCATTACTTATCCTCCTTTTTGGCACCGTATTTAGAACGACCTTGCTTGCGACCTTGTACACCTTGAAGATCCAAAGTACCTCTAACCACATGATAACGCACGCCTGGAAGATCTGGCACACGACCACCTCTAACCAATACCACTGCGTGCTCCTGCAAGTTATGCCCCTCTCCACCAATGTAGGCCCAAACTTCTTGGCCATTGGTAAGACGGACAAGAGCGACCTTACGCATAGCGGAGTTTGGTTTCTTTGGGGTCTTGGTAGTAACTTTAATACAAACACCACGCTTTAATGGTGCTGCTTTCTCGTAACGCTTAGTTTTAAGAGTATTCACAATAGAACCAAGAGCTGGAGATTTAGATTTCTTTGCCGCCTTTTTACGAGGCTTTCTAATCAACTGATTAATAGTTGGCATTAAAATTTCCTTCTTTAATTTAATATATAATATATAGTAGCACCGCCACGCTAGATATAGCGTCCAAACAACCTAAAACCCCTCACCAAACACTATATATAGCGTTTGCTACTTTGCCAGTTTGCTCACAGCAATCACAAACCAGCCGAAACTCTTTACACAATTATACCACTAACTGTTTGTTTTTACAAGATAATCTAACGTTTTTTCAACAATTAGACGATTTTTAATGTCCATCTTCACATTAGGATCTTTCAGACTCTTTACCGCCTCCGGAGAATTTTTATAAACATCTTTAAGTTCGGCAATTTTAGCATTCACTTCTTCGTCGGTAGCAGTGATTTTTTCTTTAAGCGCCAAATTTTGGAGTGCCATCGACGCCTTTACCCGAGTTTCCGCCACTTTTCTGGCTTCTTTTTCCCAATTTTCCATGGTTTCACCAGATTTTTCAACAAATTCTTCTAGCGACGAAAGCCCGCGCGACATCGCATTTCTAGTCATATCATCACGAATGACCTTCAATTGGTCTTCAATCAAAATGTCTGGAGCGGGAATATCAGAAACTTTGATTAGCTCGTTAATCAAATCATCTTTGAATTTTTCATTTAGACGGTGCTCATCTTGCATTTCTAGGTTTTTCTTGATGTCGGCTTTAAGGTCTTTTAAGGTCTTAAATTCTGGTGCGATTTTTTGAGCCAATTTATCATCAAGCGCCGGTTTTTTGACTTCGTTCACTTGCTTTAGCAAAGTTTCAAATACCACTTTGGCCCCAGCCAAATCTTTTACACCATAATCCTTAGGAAATGTCAATTTAAGATCAAATTTATCACCTGGTTCATGTCCGACAATTCCGTCTTCAAAACCCGGGATGAAAGTTTTGGAGCCCAAAACCAACTTATAATCTTTGGCAGTGCCGCCATCAAAGGCTTTGCCGTCTTTTTTACCGACGAAATCAATCACTACCTCGTCCGTTAGTTTAGCCTTGCGCTTAACGGCTTTTTTCTCAGCAAAAGAATTGGCCAAATTTTCTAGAACTTCTTTAACTTGGGTCTCAGAAACCGAAGCTTTCTCTTTTTTGACCTTTAATTTTTTGTAATCACCCAGTTTGACATCTGGAATAATGTCGGCAGTGGCAGTATATTCAGCCATTTCACCTGGCACATATTTAGTGACGTTCACATTTGGCACCACCAGAGGCATTTTCTCGTGCTCACGAAAAGCCGGAATTACGCTAGCTCTGATTGCCAGGTCAATCGTCTCGGCATTCAAATCGTTCTCCGGAATAAATTTTTTAGCGATATCCGCTGGGGCTTTACCTTTTCTAAAACCTTCCACTCGTACTTCTTTAGAAAGTTTCAAAAGGGCTTTTTTCTCGGACTCCACCAAATCTTTTTTTTCTAAAGTAACGGTGATTTCTACGCGGGTATCAGAAATCTTCTTAAATTTAGTTTTCATAAAAACTCCTATATATTAGCTATATTATATCACAACTTTAGATGAACTAGTAGTTCTAAAATGTGTGATAGTAAATCTAGAATCAGCCCCCAATTTTACTGCCGGGTTCATGATGTCATAACGGTCAAAAATTTGTTTTATTGTGCTATAAAGTCCTTTTTCGCTCTCACTCATTGTTTCATTGGTGACTAGGGCTTTGACTCTGCCTTCCGGCGAACCACCGGTGATGGAACCGCCTTCATGTTCAACAATGTAGGCACCGGCCCTAAGGAAAGAAACCGCCTTTCTACTAAAATCCGGATCTTCTACTTTGAACTTTGGTCGTAGATGATAATTTGACGCTGAATAAGACCCATACAGTGCCAAATCCAATTTTAGACTTTTTTCTAAAACTTTCAAATCTTCTACAAACTTTTCTAAATTCCCCGCAGGTAGATAAAAATCCGTTACCAGTGGCACTCTTTCGCCAGTCCGTGTACTATTTAAGAAAATAATCAAAGAATTTTCGAATTCATTGATTTTAGCTTCAGTCTTAGACGATTCTACAATCAACTGGCTAGATTTTGGTAAGACTTTTTTGACACTCTGAACTTTGCGAAGACAGGAATTATTACGACTATCAAATTTGGCAAACACTACATAACCTTTATCCATCTTGCGGGTGATTTCGCTAAGCCTCTTGCCAGATTCTTCAGCTATCTTGGTAATTTTAATGTCGTAAAGATTCAACTCCTTTGGTTTCATGGAATTAACCAAATCCAAAAATTTCTGTGCCATTCCAAAATCTTCAAAAGTTGCTACTACTCGCTTTACCTGTGGTTTCATTGGCACTGCTCTCAAGATCACTTCTGAAATTACCCCAAGTGTACCTTGCGCGCCGAAAAAGAGCGGCGTAAGATCAATTGTGCCACCACGCTTAGCTTGTGCCACGGTGGGATAACCTGCGGAGCCTGCATTAGTTTTGTAGATTTCTTTAATTAAACCATCATTTGTTTTCAAGACTTCTGAGACTTTTCTATAAACAATTCCCTCTAATGTTCGTTCTTTAGCTTTTTTAGAAGCTACTCGTCTATTTACTCTATTAGTTTGCAAAATATCCCCATTGGGCAGTACCACTTCGACACGCTCTACATAATTCATGATACCGCCGTATTTTCCAGAATACGAATCGCTCGGACAGTTAGAAATTAACCCACCGATGGTTTCGTTTTCGTGTCCGCCAATCGGAATGGTAAGCGCATGGATTGAAAGCGCGGTGTTTAATTCTTTCAAAGTAATACCAGCTTGGACTCGCACTAATCTTTCGCGTTTGTCAGACTCCAAAAGTCGGTCTAATTTTTCGGTAGAAATCACTAACCCGTTAGTAAGATCTGCTCCCATTTCATCAAGACCAGAACCACGCACCGTCACGGGGATTTTGATTCCCCTGCCAGCCAACTGATAACAAAAACGCATAATCTTGCGGATGTCTTCCGTAGATTCGGGAAGTGCTACTATTTTTGGCTTAACTTTAAGCGCCGAACAATCATTGGCATATGCTTCGAGTACTTCTGGTGTGTCGAAAACATTACCAATAGTCAACTGATTCAAATACTTTGCAACCTTGCCCATCCTGTTTATGATTATAACACACGGAATCTCAAATTGCTAATAGTTTTTGTAGGATTTTTATATAAAATTTTGAAAGTTGTGGAAAAAACCAGGCTTTGGATGAAGTAACCGAAAATCTAATTTTACGAGAGTCTGTGCAAACACTGCTCATCTGTTGAGCCCGTAAGGTGGTCTCATTAGCACTGTGCGTATTGTCATGAGCACAAACAGACGTGTTTTTCCAATTTTTAGTGGATTATAATAACTTTATTCCAAATTTTCCATCTGCAAAAAATCTGGTAGACGAATGTGCTCTACCATACTAGTAGAATAATCTATTTCGTCATTAGTAATTAAAATCTTTTTGGCAGTATTATCCAGTGCGCTGAACGTATTAAATTCTCGCTCATAGGCCTTTTCTTCCGCTACGCTATAAGCAACCTGTATGTAATATTTCTTATTATCTTTTATTGCCACAAAATCAATTTCACTATTTTCACCATTATAAACTTCTAATTTATAGCCCATAAAAATCAGTTCATTATATACTACATTCTCCAGATTGTGTGTCAAATCATATTTACTGTCCACTACCCGAATTGAATTCAGCGAAACATCCGCGTCGTAAACCTTAAAATAATACATCAATTCTGCTTTTGTGCGTCTAGAAAAGGGGCGTATCTTGTCAATAATGTAGGCTTCTTCCAAATACCCCATATATTTGATAATTGTGTTGATAGAGCCTTCAATATGCTCATTTTTGAGATATGCTTCAATTGAACGAGCCGAAAAAATTCGCGAATTACTTCTAAGTACATAATTCACAATTTGCCGAAATAGCTCGGTATTTTGGATCTCGTATCTTACAATTAAATCATTCTCTACAATTGAACGATTCAAATCCTCCAGATAGAGTTTTGTTGCTTCTATATCGTTGAATTCGAAACGTTTTGGAAAACCTCCCCACACCAAATAATCAGCCACCGTGCACTCTTTACCAAGCTCCGCTACGTATTTTGAAATCTCTTTATAAACAAATGGTCTTATTCTAAAAGAAACATAGCGCCCACTAAATTCATCCGTAAATTCTTTTGAAAGCAATTTTGAATTTGAACCAGTAATGAATATGGAGTTGTCATATAATCTCAGAGTTTTACAGGCTGCTGGCCAATCTTTTACTTCTTGAATTTCGTCAAAAAATAGATAGTTTTTGCCTGGTTTACGGTTACTCTCTATATACTTGATTAAACTATCCGCATCCGGAATCTGGGTAATTACTCGATGGTCCTCAAAATTTAGATAAATTACATTTTTGGTTTGCTTCTTAATTTCTTGTAAAATTTGCTCCAAAATTACCGATTTTCCAGCTCGCCTAATGCCAGTGATAATCTTAATCAAATCCGTATCGTAAAAATCCCTGATCTGCTCAATGTAATGTTCTCTTTTTATCATAATACTATCCTTTTACTATTACCATTATAGTGAACAATTTGCAAAAAGTCAAACAAATTGTTCAGTGGAGTGAACAATTTGCAAAAAAGTTGAGAATTGTTCAAAAAAAATTACCCCCCACCCCTGGCTTATGGTCAAATCTATTTCGGCTGTGGTTAATTTTGGGCGATGCAACGGACCGATATGCCACGAAGACGGTTATTGGTATTCGTGGTAGCTAGTGTTACCCCATCAGCGCTCATGGTGTACATGAGATGAGAGGCAGCACCTTCACTGGAAGACAAGAAGATGCCAAAGATACCCTGCCTTCCAGCAGTATACGGAGAATACCCCTCGCCGTAAAACCCAGAGAATGGAGTAGATAGCATAGCTTGTAGGCTAAGTAAGCTAGTAGCAGAACTCGGGGTAGTAGTGATACCAGTAGTAGCACTAGTGCCAGCAATCTTATCATAAAGGTTCTGAAAATCCCCACTAGTACCGCCTGCTGGCAACTTCCAGCCAGCTGGGCAAATATCTGCGTCGGTAGCGTTACCTGATGGAGCGCCAGAGCTAGTGCTACCATCACCATAGCAGTAGGAGCCGAGAGTGGCGGCACAAGGGTTGTAATATGTACCGATTTTATAATTACCTGGACCATAATCATACGTAGTAGTGGCTAGTTCACTAATTGTAGGATCCCCATATAAACTTATCGTTGTATTGTAATCATAATTGCCAGTATAAGTAACGCCGTTGTATGTCCCTTTTTGATAAGGGTAAAGACAAATAAGAATGTTGTGTTGACAAGTGCCACTTCGGTTTATTAATGGATCAGAATAGCTATACAATGCCGTCCAGTTCCCACCACTGGCATAAGTAGAATTCCCATTAATAGAAGATGTAGCATATCTATCTGAAGTGCTATAAGAAGTATTAGTACCATTAAACTTAGCAAGCGCAGTAGAACCTACGGTACCTGTAATATGAGTGTTGGATGTACTGATAACGTTTTTGTATGTATAGGCATCAAAGTTGAGGTTATCCGCCATCCAACAGTTACCATCTAAGAGTTTAATAATAGTGTAAGTATTAGCACCATTATCTCGGCTATCTGTCATAGTAGTAAATTGGTTTGGAGTAATAGCTTCACATTTAGCTGCAGTCATGGTTTGCATAGTATCATTTGTGTTTACGCCAGCATCTTGGAAGGTAGTAGGAGTCCATATCGCATAGAGTTTAATGTTATTAGTAATGCCAGGTTCTAAGCCTAGTTGGTCTCCAGTTTGGTAAACAGTGCCATTGCATTGGGTACTAGGGTTATGATAAGCAGTGACTTTATTACCATTGTTTGAGTCTTGGTCTGCAGTAACGGTATTGTTTACTGCTCTATTAGTAGGATTGGTAGTATCCAGGCACCAGCCAGCGAAAGTATAAGTATGTCTAGTAGGAGCAGTACCAGCAGTATAAGTAGGATCTATAGCTACAAAGGAGCTAGGATCAGTAGTACTAGCTTGAGTACCTATTTTAGTATAAGAAGCTTCTTTAGCGGTGCCAGTAGTTGGGTTATTCCAAGTGAGTCCTGCATCATTATACTTAGTAGGATCTGTACTGCTAATACCAAGAAGGTCCCAGTATTCTATATCATAGACTATGGGATTTGCTGTAGCATTCATAATAAGTTCTGTAGCATAGCTTCCTGCTGGTAGATTATAGTTAATCTTAGAAGCAAAAGATACTGTAGCTTTGTCTTCATTAGTTGATGTAGTGTTTTCTAGAATGGTAGAACCAGAAGCAAATGGGAAGTAGTTAGTAGTAATGAGGCTAGGATTAATGCTAGAGTTAGCTATTCTATAACCCCATTTGTTTTCTACAAAGGTAGATTCATCATAACCTAGAGTAGAAGGAGTAGAAGCTGGGAGAGTTTCTATACTAGCATTTACTCCATCAGTGGTGTTATCTCTTCTTAGATTAGTACTACTATCTGCTGTAGCCATAGTGAGTCTGTAACCTGCTTCATAGTTGGTACTGACTTTAATATCTACATCCTGATAACCAAAGGTCTTAGAATTAGGATTTAAGTTTAATGTTACATTACTAGAAGAAAGACTGACATTTAGAGATGGGGAGATGTTGACTTGGTAGTCTACGGTTTCTGCAGAAGCAAAACCAGTGATTAGATTAGTCGCAAGAAACGAGAGTAGGAGTGCAGAACCTATATATATATATATATATATATAGGGTTAAACTTTTCTACGAAATTATGAACAACCTTAAGCATAATTTAATTATAGACCATTCAAAACAATTCCGCAAGTAATTACTGCATTATTATTTTTCAATCACTATTAGTTTGCTGCTAACACCATTTAGTTCAATCAGGTTTTCGGCATCTTCGGTATTCACCGCATCGATAAACTGATTTTTATGCCCCTTCAAAATAGTTTTATAAGCAGTGCCTTTGGGAATTGAGACCCTGGCGGTGGAGTTAAAAGTATTCACTTCCAAAGCGCCACTAAATTTATCATAATCCGCCTCAATATCGCATTTAGTAGTATTAAGCACAATCTTGCCCTTGGCGCCACGCACGTTTAGATATTTAAGATCACCATCGTACTCCAACTTAGAGATAAACAGTTCAGATAGATTAAGAGTTCTGGCGCCAGAATTCACCTCGATTTCGTCAATATATTTTTCTGGGAGATAAATATTCAAAGCCACATCCATCGCGGCTCTTTTGTTTCTAACATCAATATCCATTCGGTCGTAGCGGTTGTCAAATTTGATTTTCGTCGCTTCTTCTGGGTTTTTCTCGGTAGAAAGCAGTTCGATTTTAACCTTTTCTTCCCCATTTGGCAAAATTGAAACCTCGCCGATTTTAATCAGTTTAATATCAAAATGTTTGGTGTGGTCGATTTCCATTTCCTCGGTATATTTAAAATGCTTTTCGGGAATTTCCACCTTTTTGTCTTCCATCATTAAATCATCCAACGTGGTGTTAAATAATATAGCGAGCTGTTTGAGGTTCTCTACATCTGGAGTGCCTTCGCCACTTTCCCACTTAGTGATGGCCTGCCTGGAAACGTCTAGCTTCTCCGCCAACTCTTCTTGGGTGAGTTTATATGAATTTCTTAAATTTCTTAGTTTGTCGCTAAATAACATAGTTTGTCCTTTCGTTAAATTTATTAATTTACGAAGCCATTTTACCTATAATTTTAGCACTTTACCAGCAATTTTACTTTACATTTCAAAAAAAACATTGCTACTTAAAGTAGCAACAGGGGCAAAATCTCTAATTCTATGGTGCCCGAGACAGGACTTGAACCTGCACACCAAATGGCATATGCTCCTAAGGCATACGTGTATACCAATTTCACCACTCGGGCGTGTGTTTATTATAACACAAAAAACCGAGAATGTATAATTCCCGGTTTTTTAAATTTAATTTTTGCGTTTAAACGACATCAGATACGCAGTAGATGCAGTAGTGAGGCTACCGAGTGCAGTTGCCATCATTAAGCCATCTTCTGGACCAGTCACTGGTACTGTCGCAGAGGTTTCGGTAGTGGTAGTAGCAGGCTTAGTAGTAACCACTGGAGTTTCCTCTTTTGGCTCTTCCTTTGTTTCTTCCTTTGGCTCTTCCTTTTTTTCTTCAATCGTAAAAGAGCCATTGTCAGTCACCGCTACATTGTCGCCACTAGATTTTTTGGTTGCTACTACAATAATCGCAATCACCAAAATCAATACCACAACCACAATTGCCGTAGCAACTGTAATTATCTTACGACGATCATTTTTTTCAACTTCTCCCTGATAATACATTGCAAATAACTCCTTATAGCCCCATTATACCACACTTTTCAATAAAACGCAAGTATTATCACCTAAAATCAACAAAAATACTAATCCTTAGTATAGAGTGAGAGATGGGCTGCTGCATAAGAGTGTGATTTTAAGAGTGTGAGACCTGGTATTTCTGGTGCCTCTCCAGGGTGAGACAAGGCTAAAACCCCGCCATTTTTGACCACCTGGGCCAATAACCTCACCTCCGTTATATCAAAATTATCATAAGGTGGATCCGCCAGAACCACCGCAAATTCACCTAAATCAGAGATAGCGTCCCTTACGGAACTTTTAACCACTCTAGTATTATCAGATGCGCCTAATTCTGCTAGATTTTGTTTAATTGTCTCTATGGCCACTCGGTTTTTTTCTACAAAAACCACCTCTGATGCACCTCGAGAAAGTGCTTCAATTCCTAGCGCGCCACTACCAGCAAAAACATCCAAAACTGATTCGTCTTCAATCTTTCCTGTCAGCATATTAAATAGCGCCAATCTTTCGCGCGAGCCCATCGGATGGGTTGCTCCACCAGGGGTAGCAATTTTTCTACCTCTGTATTTTCCGCCTGTAATCGTGATTTTGTCCATATTCCTCCTAATTTAGCGTGGTAATTTGTTGATATTTAGAAATCCCAGCCATTAATTCTTCATATTTTAACATATTTTCGCCAAATTGCAAAAACTTGTCTGCGTCAGCCCTGGCCCTGGCAATCAATTTTGTATCTGATAAAGAGGCAATCCGAAGATCCAACGCCCCATGCTGCAAAGCCCCGTAAATCTCCCCTGGCCCCCGTAATTTCAAGTCTACCTCTGCCAAGTGGAACCCATCCGTGGATTTTTCCAGCTCATACAGCCGCCGGGATGGCCTGGCGTCTCCGGAAGTCAGTAAAAAGCAGTAGGATTTGACCGAGCCGCGCCCCACCCTACCCCTTAGCTGATGTAACTGCGCCAGGCCATAGCCTTCAGCATTTTCTATCACCATCAGAGAGGCGTTGGGTACATCTACGCCTACTTCCACCACTGTGGTAGAAACCAAAATATTAGTTTTTCCCTCTGAAAATCGCTCCATTACCTCGTCTTTTTCGGCCGGTTTCATTTTGCCATGCAAAAACTCAATTTTAAGCCGGGGAAACTCCGTCTGCAGCTTCTTGCATCGGGATTTTACAGAGGTAATATCTGCTTTATCCTCAGCAAAGCTATTATCTTCGATTGCCTTGCAAACCCAATAAACTTGTTGCCCAGCCCTGATGGTTTTAGTAATTTCTGGGTATAGTCTATCCGAAATTTCAATTTCTGACAAAATCTTAGTTTCTATCGGTTGTCGCCCCTTAGGCATTTCGTCCAGAATAGATACGTCCAAATCTCCAAATATAGTCAATTGCAAAGAACGCGGGATAGGGGTAGCAGTCATGGCTAGAAGATGCGGGGCTAACCCAGATGGCGATTTTAGCACCAATTTTTGCCTTTGTTCCACACCAAAACGATGTTGTTCATCGATAATTACCAGTCCCAAATTGGCAAACTCCGTATCGTCGGTAAGGAGTGCATGTGTACCAATTACTACATTTATCTCCCCTGATAAAATCTGTTTCTTGAGGGCTAGTTTTTGCTTAGTGGCACCAGTTAGAAGCGCAGTTTTTACCCCTAAAGAGCCTAAAAGTGGCCCAATCCCTTCATAATGCTGCGTAGCCAAAATTGCGGTGGGAGCCAAAAGTGCCACCTGGGCACCCCCATTTACTGCCTCATAAGCCGCTAGGGCCGCCACCATGGTTTTGCCAGAGCCCACATCACCCTGTAAAAGCCGGTTCATCGGGCGAGGTTTCTCCATATCCTGAAAAATTTCCCAAGCCGCTCTTCTCTGGGCATTAGTCAATTTAAAAGGCAGCCCCATGACCATCCGACGAATTTTTGCAGCATCAAATTTAATAGGAGTGGCTCTTAGTTTTTCATTCTCGCGGCGATTCAATTTTGAGGCCAAAATCAGCTCAAACAGCTCCTCGTACGCCAGATATTCTCGTGCCAACGTAATCGTATTTTCAGAGGTGGGGAAATGTGCCCGAAACAGCGATTCCTTGCGTGTACCCTTAGCGACAAATGGCAGCAGGTCTGGAATTTCCGCAAATTTATCCCTAGAAGCATTAATCAAACGCTTAAAATCAATAGATTTTACCCCTCCATGAGCCACATAAACAGGCGTAAGACCGCTTTTGGGGTCAATATCGGCATAAAGAGCGCTAGATGGCGAAGTTAGCTGAAAACGCCCATTTTTGAACTCATAGGTACCAGAAAACACATATTCTCTGCCCTCGGTAAACTGCCGCATCCGATAATTTTGATTAAACCACACTACTTTTACTGCCCCTGTATCATCTCTAATCAAGCCTTCAATAATTGACAAATTGCGCTTTTTGGCCCTCCTAGAAGTGAGATTCTCTATTCTCCCTTTTACTACTACTTTGCCTGGGCGCATCTCAGCAATCGTAGTGGCGGTTTGATAATTTTCGTAATCTCTAGGTAAGTTATAAAAAAAGTCTCGCACGGTTTTGATGCCGGCTTTTTTCAAAGTTTCTGCTGTTTTTGGCCCAATCCCTCTTAGACTTTCTACCGGATCTGCCAAATTCATTTACTGTGTTCCTCACGCCACTTGTCTACTTCCCCGTGATTGCCAGAAAGCAGAACGTCTGGCACTGTCATTCCACGAAAATCGTACGGTTTGGTATATTGTGGATATTCCAAATTATCACCATTAGAAAAAGACTCAATCTCGGCGGATTTTTCTCCTCCCAATACTCCTGGAATTAGTCGCACAATCGAATCAATCATTACTAGCGCTGGCAATTCTCCGCCTGTCAACACAAACTTACCAAGTGAAATTTTGTAATCCACGATTGAAAGAATTCTTTCATCATACCCCTCATAGTGCGGACAAAGAATGATATAGTGAAGAAAATCTAAAAGGTCTTTTGAAGAGAGTAAGACTTGGCCTAGCGGCCCGGAGCGCTCTCTTCGAAAGATTCTTTCAGATTCTCCTACTGCAAAAGCTCTTGCCATCTCTTGATCCCAAATTTCCCCAACTGGGGTAGGTAAAATTACTTTGGCTGACGGATCTTTGGCTTTAACGGACTCTATCGCATTAAATACCGGCTCGCACATCAGAAGCATCCCATCGCCACCCCCATATGGAGTGTCATCTACACTTTTATGTGGTCCCAGGCCAAAATCTCTGAGATTCACAAAATCAAACTCCGCTAAACCTTTCTCAGTAGCTTTCCACATCATAGAGGTATTAAGATATGGTTCTAACGCCTCCCGAAACAACGTAATAATTGTGAATTTAATCATATCTATATTATACCATGATATAATAAAGATATGTTTGTAGATAGAGCTAAGGTGAGTCTAAAGGCCGGCAAAGGCGGCGATGGTGCTGTTTCTTTTCGGCGTGAAATCTATATTCCTAAAGGCGGCCCTGATGGTGGCGATGGTGGTAAGGGCGGCGACATTATTTTTAAGGCCGACAAAGACACCGACACCTTGGTAGACTTTCGTTTTGCCCCGATTTTGACTGCCGAGGATGGTAAAGCTGGCTCTGGCCAACGCTCTGCCGGCAAAAGCGGCCAAGATTTAATTGTGGAGGTCCCCATTGGCACTATGGTGTATAAAGTCAATAAGGAAAGGTCCGTTGAGGACCATCCGGAGGTTACGACCGAGGAAGAGGGCGCGAGCCCCGTAACGACGGGCGCGAGCGACCCGTGTCCGAGACGGACCTTTCTTGTTGACCTTATAGCCGATGGCCAAACTGCAATTATTGCCAAAGGTGGCGATGGTGGTTTTGGTAATGCTC
>CAZHGO010000002.1:36154-45599 GCA_964532185.1 uncultured Candidatus Saccharibacteria bacterium
GATGGCCAAACTGCAATTATTGCCAAAGGTGGCGATGGTGGTTTTGGTAATGCTCATTTCAAAAGTTCTACTAGACAGGCTCCCTTAATTGGTGAAGTTGGTGAACCAGGCGAAGAATTTGAAGCCGAACTAGAGTTAAAATCTCTGGCGGATGTAGGCTTGGTGGGTCTTCCCAACGCCGGCAAATCCACTTTTCTCTCAGTAGTTTCTAACGCCAAGCCCGAAATCGCCGATTATCCCTTTACTACAATCTCTCCACAGCTCGGTGTTGCCACAATTGACAATCACGATATTTTAATCGCTGATATCCCAGGTTTGATTGAAGGCGCCGCTGAAGGTAAGGGCTTAGGTCATGATTTCTTAAGACACGTAGAAAGAACTGCGGTTTTGTTACATTTAGTAGATATTTATAACGATGACGCCGGCGCGGCCTATCAAACCATCCGAAGTGAGCTCAAAAAATATCAAGATTTGGGCGACCGCCCAGAAATTGTGGCGCTTACCAAATGTGAAGGCGTAGACGAAGAAATCATCAAAATGCAAATGACCTCAATTTTAGCTCAAAATCCCGAAGCCAAAATCTTTGCCATCTCCGCTCAAGCTCACACTGGCTTAACGGAACTCTTAAGAGAGTTATATAGTCAAATTAAAGAAAATCAAACTACCGTAGTAGAAAAATCTGAAATCATTAAAGAAGATGTCCCTACTATTAAATTAGACGACAAACTTTTAAAAGACACTTGGCAAATTGAAGAAAAAGACGAGAAATTCATTGTGACTGGCGAAAAAATCGAAAAATTCGCCCGTCGTACCGATATGAATAATTATGCCAGCGTTAATCGCCTAAGAGATATTATGAAAAAAATGGGAATCCGAGGCGAGCTTACCTCACTGGGTGCTCAACCAGATAGTATTATTTCTATCGCCGGCAAGGAATTTACTTTAGTAGAAGATTATTAAGTACAGCAATTATAATCAAAAAATGAGTTGGAATTCACTTTCAACTCATTTTTCATTTTATTTTTCTCTTCAAAAAAGGTTCTCTTTTTTTAAAAGAGAACCTTTAGCCGAGCTGTTACGCGCCCACCCTAGGGCACATTGGTTTGTTTTAATCCGCTGTTTGTTTTTATTAATGTAAGTCTCCACACTCCACTAATTGTCAGTGGAACCCATGTGAAGCGTACCAGCTTAATCTAATGATAAAGCATAAGCGGAATGTTGTCAAGACTTTTTTGACAAAAATTAGTGAATATAGTTGAAGTTTCCCACAGACCCAGCTGGGATTGTAGACCTAATCACACGATACGGTATATAGCCATAATTCATCTCTGTCACTGTGATAGAGCCATCGCTATTTACTGCCTCTACGTAACCTACATGGCCATACCAGCCAGAAGAAGTCTGGAAGATTGCCCCGGCAGATGGCGTACGGTTGACCACAGATTTGGTAGCACGAGCAGCCCAAGTGTTGGCATTCCCCAACGACCAGCCATACAAATCACGTAGATCTGGCCTCATGTAATAAGCCCAGTTGACACACTGACCACCCCCAGCACCTGTAAAGCGTGGGTAAATTACTTGAATATTTTGCCGATCAGAAGCGCTCCCAAGGTAAGAATAACGATAGCTAGTGTTAGTATAAGTAGTAGTCTGCCTTGGCGGTACATAATCTGGGCGCTCTGTTTCTGGTAAGGTCCCATTTTTAATTAAAATCCTTGCACCCTCTTTTACGCCAGAAACTTCTAAATCGTTTAGCACAGTAATCTCAGCCGCAGTAGAGCCGTATTTTGCCGCAATAGACTCCACGGTATCTCCAGACTTTACCGTATAGACAATGCCAGGGGCGCTAGGTAGATATAAAACATTCCCTGCCCCTATGGTTGCGGTGTTTTTGAGATTGTTAGACCAACGAATTTGCTCTGCCGAAATGCCGTTAGCTGCAGCGATGGAGTCTATAGTCTCGCCGTCTTTTACAGTATATTCTATCACCCCACGAGAAACTGAAATATTAGTAATGGAAGGTTTCTCCAATTTGCCTGTAGCAGTTTGCCCCGCATCATACATGGAGGTAGTCACCACGTAATTAGATGCCACATCGGACGCCGAAGCCAAATTCAAAGCATCCGAAAGATCTGCCACCACATACATTTCGGATAACTGGTCTACCGAAATATCATAGTTGCTCTTAGCAAAACTCTCCAAAGATAACGTCATTCCAGATTGTTGTTTGTCAATCGAACCTAGCGCCACAATTCCCAAAGTAAACGCAGCCACCAAAATATAAGGTAAAACTTTTTTAAAACTATCCCACTTTGTAGATTTGTTATCTGTCATAATGAAATGTTGCAGAGGGTCCGGCAATGTAAGTACGCATTCTGATTATGCTCGGCCTCTGTATAACTATAATACATCAAACCATCGTCACCTGTCAAGAAAAACAGATAAGAACTGTCTGCCGGCTCTGCTACCGCCAAAAGCGAAGCCAAATTCGGATTTGAAATCGGTCCACAAGGAAGACCAGTATAGAGGCGTGTATTATAACAAGAATCAATTGCAAGAGCGGCTTGATTATCTTTATAAATAGCGCGCTCTGGGTCTACTACATCTAGTGCATAAGATACCGTCACATCGCTGCCCAATTTCCAACCATAACCCAATCTGCTCATAAACACTTGTGCTACCGTAGCCTGTTCGCCCGCCGGAGATTCTTTTTGCACTACCGAAGCCAAAGTGATTCCCTCAAAAAGTGTCAAACCGTGTTCGGCATATTTAGCTTCCAGATTATTTTCTGAGATGACTTTACCCATTCCTTCTAAATATTTTGTCAAAATATCTTCGACAGGTACACCTTTATAAAATTCATGAGTTTCCCCATACAAATACCCCTCTAGAGTAGCCCCCGCTGGACGTTTTCTCAGAAAATCAAAATCATACTCAGCGTTAAAAGCTTTGTCCACCTCCTCTACAGAATATCCCTCCTCAACCAAGGCCTTTTTAATATCAAAAATTGTCTCACCCGGCCGAATGGTAAAAGAAAACACCTCGGCTTTCATCTCTGCTTCTATCCGAGCGTATTCTTTGCGTCGCTCTTCGGCGTTATGGTCCCGAATTTTTTGAACTACGAAAAATCCCCCCACCGTCCCGGCAGCAATGATCAAAAGCACTAAAAAAACCGGCCATTTTTTTATCTTATGTTTTGTCTTTTTTGCACTCATTTTTACTTTATCACTCTCTTTCTTGGCTACGGCTTTGGCATTCTCTAAATTATTTATTAATATATTATCATTTTTTTCTACTTTTTTCGCTACATTTAAATCGTTTTTATTAAATGACTCCAAAAAATCTTGCAAGATAATAGCAGCCGCCTCAGAGTCAATTTCGCCTCGTTCGTAAGTTTTTTTGCGAGATTTTAATCTTTCTTCTGCCTCCACTGAGGTCAGTGACTCATCTTGAAACCGAATTTTGGCATCGGGCAAATTTTGGAGTAATTTTTTGGAAAATTCACGCACATAAAGAGATTGTTTGGTCTCATTCCCTTCGTTACTCCTAGGCAAACCCAAAACAAACCAATTCGTACTACACAATTTAGCTAACTTGATAATCTCAGTCCATTCCGAACCGTCCACATTGATAAAACCTGATGGTACCGCTATTCGGGTGGTAGAATCCGCTCGTGCCACGCCAATACGCTTGGTGCCCACATCTAGGCCAATAATCTTCAAAATTTACTCCTCTGTATTGATATTTACGGTAATTTTATTTGGGTCTCCAGGAACGCTAGTCACCCAAGGCACCGAAGTAGTGATATTGATAGTTTTAATTCCGTCAAAATTGGATTCCAGGTCTTTTTTGGCGGTGCCAATTCCCTTGCCTTTGACTGTGTTAATGACGTCGTCTTCGGTAATAGTAGAACCAGCCACGTAAGAAGTCTTCAATTTGCCGATATAACCATCATCTGTTTTGACAAAATTATCAATAAATGGATCGTTCATTTCATAGATTTTATAACCCTTATCTAATTTGGCTTTTTCTGCGATAAACTCTTTGATTTTGGTTTCGTCTAACACATACATCGTACCGGTAGTGGTAACCGTGAGTTTAGCCTTTTTGCCATCTTCAATTTCTTTTCCTACCTCTGGGCTAGAAACTGGATCCGAAGCGGTCTGCTTAAAGCTGGAGGTGATGGCAAATTGCCCTTCTTTTACTTCGCCCATTAGTTTGTCTTTGAGTGTGGAACTATTGCCGCTTTCGGTATTCAATTCATTTAGAGCTTTATCTACATCAGACTGCTGGACAATAGTCATAACCTTATCTGTACCACCAGCCATCGCAGTACCAGATGCTACAGTTACGCCAGATTTTGTTGTCCAGCCACTACCAGTAGCAGATATATTGTAATTTGCTCCTGCCTCAGCTGCCGTTACCGGCACCTCTTTATAGATGTAGCAGCCTTTTGTACCAATATTATCGTCGTCCTTATTTTTACACTCAGAATCTTTACCGCCCCAAGCTAAAGCTACATTGGAGGTAGCGGCGTAAGTAAGATTACTATAAGTAAAAGTAGAGCCTGCATTTACGGTGACGGATTCTGCGCTCTTAAAGATGCGATAAACTGTCAAAGTCCCACTAGCTTTTTCTCCAACATTCTTTTTGCCAGTGGCCTCAAATTCTACCTCAGCTTTACTCTCGGCCTTCAATTCTTCAATGTAAAACTTACCCTCCTCAGTCTTTTCATCCGCTAGTTTATCCGTAAAAGTCACATTTTCGGAAAAATTGCCAGTGACAGTTTTGAGATCTAAAGTAACCGTAGCAGTTGGTAAAACTACTGTAGCTAAAACCATTATAATTATAAACGCCACCAAACCTACGCCAATCCCGATCGAAAGTTTTTGATGTGTGCCAATCCATCTAAGCACTGGATTGCTACTATTAGCTAGTTTATTACCTTTCCTAGCCGGCTTTTCTTTAGCTATTTTTTCTGCTTTGTCGTTTTTTTCGTCTTCTTCTTTGGCTTTTCCGTCGTCTTTGTCATCGTTTTTATTATCTTCTTCAACGTCTTTTTTGGCTTTTCCGTCGTCTTCCTCGGCTTCTTTTTCTTCGCCTTTTTCATCTGCATCTTCTGTCTCTGTCTCCGCTTTTTCCTTTTCTTCCTCTGCTTCGTCATCTACATCCACTTCCTCGGTGTTGCCTACCTCTATGTCATCTGGCTCGGGAATTGCTGGCGCTGATTTTAGATCTTTAGTTACTGGCATTTTGGTAGCCGCTGCCAATTTAATAATAGATGCATCGGTTGTTACCAAAACTACGCTTTTGCCTGAATTTACTGCGGTCTTAGAAATTAGTTTAATGTTGACGATACTTTTAAATACACCTGCCTTTTTGGGCGGAACAATCGCCACAATTTTTTCCTTTGCGCCCTTAATTTTGCTGATAACATCAGTAATATCCTCCTCGGGCTCAATGTAAATAACATCCTTGTTCATATTTCTAATATATCATACTTTTTGTCGCTTGTGCTAAAAATCTATCATTTTTGCCCCGCTTATGTTAAAATAAATCCAGAAATGTTAAATATTTTTGGTAAAAAAAATCAAACCAACACCATCACGCCACCGACGTCACCTGCTCCGCAGGCTCAAACGCAGCTAGCGGAAGTAGTTTTGAATAATATTAACGATGGTGTGATTATTATTGACCATGCCGGCATCATTCAATTTATCAACCCAGCCGCAGTAGTAATGACTAATTGTCAAAATGCATCCAATGCAGTTGGCCTAGATTACAGTTTGATTCTCAAAATTAAAAGTAAAGACGGTCGCGAGCTCACATCAGAAGAAAATCCTCTTACTCGTGCTATTACCTCAAGCCAAGCTTTAGAGGGACATGCCTGTCTCTTAGTCTCCGGCAATTCCGGCAAAGTTATCCCAGTTTCTATCACGATGCTTCCGGTCCAAAATGGTCAAAAAATCATCACATTTAGAAATATTGAAAAAGAGCTGGCCGAAGAAAGCGAGCAAGCCGAATTTATTTCTACCGCTTCTCACGAAATGCGCACCCCCGTTGCTACTATTGACGGATATTTAGCTTTATGTCTTAATCCGCAAACTGCTACCATAGACGAACGCGCCCGTGGTTATCTAGATTCTGCCAAAAAAGCTTCCGAGCATCTTGGCAAACTCTTTCAAGATTTGCTCGACGTCACCAAATTAGACGACGGTCGGATTCGTCCAAATTTTGTTCCGGCCGAAATGATGAGTTTTATCAAACAAATCGCTACCGATCATGCCGCTAAAGCCGGAGAGAAGAAAATTAATTATAGTTTTGGTGCCAATAACCCTACCCCTCAAGATGATCATCGTCTAGAGCAGGTGGTTTATGCTTCGATTGATGTAGATTTTATGCGTGAAATTATGGATAATTTAATCGATAATGCTATTAAATATACTCCTTCTGGCGGTTCTATTTATATTAATGTACTTGGCGATGGCGACCGTGTTTTAATTAATGTTACTGATACCGGTATTGGTATTTCTGCTGAAGATTTACAACATGTATTCCAGAAGTTTTACCGTGCTGACAACTCTGACACTCGCGAAATCGGTGGTACCGGTCTGGGCCTCTATCTTGTCAAACAGCGCACTGAAGCCATGGGTGGCCGCGTCTGGGCCGAATCGGCCTTTGGCCAAGGCACCACTTTTTATGTTTCGCTTCCTCGTATCACCGCGGAGGAGTATAATAAACGTATGATTGCGGTTCAAAATGCTCAAATGGTAAATAATAATGAAGGAGGTATATAAAATGAGCAAAGTAATGGTTGTAGAAGATGATGCAGCCCTTCGTGAAATTTACAGTATTCGGATTACTGCCGAAGGCTACGAGGTGGTTTCGGCTGGTGACGGTGAAGAGGCCTTAGCTGTAGCAGTCCGCGAAAAGCCCGATTTGATTTTGAGCGACGTGATGATGCCAAAAATTTCCGGCTTCGATATGCTGGATATTCTCCGTAACACTCCCGAAACCGCCAATATCCATGTCATCATGATGACTGCCCTCTCGGCCGACGATCAACGTGCTCGTGGCGAGCGTCTCGGCTGTGACCGCTACTTGGTCAAATCTCAGGTTGGCATCGAAGATGTCGTCAACGCCATTCACGAAGTATTGGGCGACAAACAACCCGTTCAGCCTGCCCAACCAGCAGTTAGTGAAAGCGCAAACAATGCCTGAGGACCGTCCGGAGGCTGCTGCCGAGAATGAGCGCGCTCGCCCCGTGAAGACGGGCGCGAGCGACGCGTGTCCGAAGGCATGCTTGCGCTTGAACAAGTTTCTAGCTGAGCGCATCGGTGTTTCGCGCCGCGAGGCCGATGAATTAATCGCCGCCGGCAAAATTACTATCAACGGCAAAGTCGCCACACTTGGTGCTAGGCTTGACAAAAATGATAAAGTGTGCTATAATAAGAAGATAATCCCGTTTGAAACGGACTACTTGTATATTGCAATGAATAAACCCGTAGGTTATGTATGTTCTCGTCGCGCCCAGGGTAATGTCCCCACAATTTATGAATTGCTACCCAAAGAATACCAAAAATTAAAAACCGTTGGCCGCCTAGATAAAGATAGCTCTGGCTTAATTTTGTTGACTAACGATGGCGATTTTGCCTTCCAGCATACTCACCCCAAATTTAAAAAAGAAAAGATTTATGAAGTAGAACTCGATAAACCCCTAGAGCCTCTCCATCAGCAAATGATTTCCGACTACGGCATTATGCTAGACGACGGCCCTTCCAGATTTACTGTAATCCATGATAACGATAAATACATCGTCAAAATTTCCGAAGGCCGCAATCGTCAAATCCGTCGCACTTTTGCTGCATTGGGTTATAAAGTTACGAGATTACATAGAACTGACTTTGGGATATATCATTTAAACAATCTAGCTTCTAGTAAATACCAATTAGTAAACAAAAATTGAAATGGAATTCACTTTCATTTCAATTTTCAATCTAAGTTTCTTTTATTGGGGTTTTCTTTGCAAAGAAAACCCCACCGTGGTATAATAGAACCATGAGCACTATATTAGGGCTAGATATCGGCACCGAATTTGTTAAAGCGGTCCTGGCAAAACCCGTAAAAAGGGGCGATATTGAAATTTTGGGCGTCGCCAAAGTTCGTCAAAAAGACGGTAATATGTATAATGGGGCGATTGCTGATATTCCTGCCGTAGTGGCCACTTGCGAAGAGGCTCTAGTCAAGGTAGAGGATCAGTCTGGCGAGCGGGCCGAGCTTACCGTGGTTGGTATCGCCGGTGAATTAATTAAAGGCAATACTACTACCGTCCATTACGCTAGAAAAGATCCCAAAAAACCTATCACCGAGACCGAAATGCAAAATATTATCACCAAAGTCCAGCAAAAATCTGGCGAAGTCGCCAGAAAGACTGTGGCACTCGAAACCGGCAACAAAAACGCTGAAGTTCGCCTAATTAACTCTGCCATTGTTTCCCTGATGATTGATGGCTACAAAATTTCTAACCCCATTGGTTTTAACGGCTCGGATGTGGTAATTCAATTCTACACCGCTTTTGCGCCGATGATCCATGTCTCCGCAATCGAAAAAGTCTGTGCCGAGCTCAACTTAGATTTACTCACTGTGGCGGTGGAGCCGTTTGCGGTTTGTCGCGCCTGCCTCGGCGACGATTTAGACTCTAGCTTTTCGGGTGTGGTGATGGATATTGGTGGTGGCACTACCGATATCGCTATCATTGATGATGGTGGCGTAGAAGGCACCAAAATGTTCTCCATCGGCGGCAGAAGTTTCACCCACCAAATTGAAGAGGCCCTGGGCGTAGACTACGAAACCGCCGAAAAATACAAATTAGATTTTGATACCGGTAAATTAGATGACGCCAAAAAAGCCAAAGTCGAAACCGCGCTTTCCAAAAATCTGTCCGTCTGGTTCACCGGCGTAGAAGTGGCTTTGGAAGATTTTGATTCCATCGGCTCGCTTCCTCGAAATGTGATGCTTTGTGGCGGCGGTGCTGGGCTCTCGCTACTTCAAGAAGAACTGGCTACTTCGGATTGGTACACCGATTTGCCATTTTCTCGCCGCCCGGTAATTAATATCTTAGACGTCAATGGTCTACCCAACCTAATTCTCGGCGATTTTGCTAAAAAACTTGATTATTCCTTTGCTACTGCGCTCGGGCTCTTGAGGGTCGGCACGGATACGCTAGAAGGTAATCCTGAAGAAAAAGGTCTAAAAGCTAAATTTGCCAAACTTTTGCAAAATTAGCGCTTGTATTTTGAATTTTCGTGCTATAATAAACTTATGTTAAGGTCAAAGCAAAATAATTTTGTAAAAATCTTATTCTTTTCCGTACCCTTTGCCCTCTTAATGGGGGGGGGGGTGCAACCGCAACTAGCAGTGTAGACTACCAAGTCAACATCGCTCC
>CAZHGO010000003.1:0-28110 GCA_964532185.1 uncultured Candidatus Saccharibacteria bacterium
TCCTACCACTAGAGCTGGTAATGCTGGCTCTACTTATAGCTTTGCTGGGTGGTGTAAGAGTAGTACAAATCATAATGAAGTGTCTGTAAATGATAGCATAACTGCTACTTATAATGCTACTAACACCAAAATCACAGCCTATCATGATTCAGCTACTGTATGTAATGGTACTGTTTATGCTACAGGAGCTAGTATGCCAATAGATCCTACTATAGACAATACTAATATTAATCTCTATGCTGTATGGACACCAACTACTTTTGACCAAGCCTATGCTGCAGCAGGAAAGAGTAAAGCTACAGAAAGCGGATTACAATACTACAAAATGCAAGACATGAGCACTAGTATATGTAATAATGTATCACCAATGCAATCTACTATTCTAGTAGACTATAGAAAGAATATTCCGGCCTATGACGGTACTACCACCACTGGCCAAGCTAACGGTACTGCTTACCACATCGCTAAACTCCCAGATGGCAGATGTTGGATGCTAGATAATCTTTACTTAAATCTTAATAACCAGAATGTGGTAAATGCACTCTCAACTTCCAATACCAATACTACTGCCGCTGCTATTAATGCACTTAAGAATGGTGGAGGTACGGATTCTAATGGACTTGCTCAAACTAAACTTGATTATGCGAATTGGACATCTGGTGCTCAGTATAACAAAGCGATGATTAATCGTGCGGGTATGTGTGATCCTAACGCGAACGGGTCTTATCAATGTCTTAGTCCATATCAGAATAGCTCTTACACTTATGATACCATAGTAAATAAATATGGCGTTCCAGCAACAGATTCTTCTGGCACAGCAAGCACTTATAATGCCTACGGTCTTGGCGACTATAAGATTGGCGACTATTACAACTATTGCGCAGCTTCAGCTGGTTCCTATTGTTATGGAGGTACTCATACAGATACTAATAGCGCCAACTATGATATTTGTCCAGCTGGTTGGCGATTACCTAGAAGTGGCACAACGACTTATCCTACTGCAAATTACAATGAATTTCAATATCTTTACAGTAAAATAGGAGAAGTCAGCTCTACTCGAACCGATTCTACTACAGTACTAAGTCTTCAAACTATGCTTTCTATGCCAGTCTCTGGAGGATATCGTAGAACTACTGCGTTCGTACAAGGCGCCCTAGGCTATTTTTGGTCATCTACGTATGGTGCCAATATTAGTATGTATGTGTTAGCGATTTCAGGGACAAACTCGTACACAGCAGCGTCGCGTTGCGGACGTTATGATGCACAATCAGTCCGTTGCATTGTCCAAAATTAGGGTAATAAAAAAATGGTGCTCGCTAAGAGACTCGAACTCTTATGGTATTGCTACCACTAGCACCTGAAGCTAGCGCGTCTACCAATTCCGCCAAGCGAGCATATATATTATATATATTATAACATATGATATAATATAAGATATGATAGAAGTGAATTTTAGTCCGAAAGTTGACGAAAATAAACTGGGGGAAATCTTGGGGGAAATTAAAGAAGATGCGATGGGCGGCTGGGTGGAATTGCCTTTGAAAATTAGCACAGAGGAAATTAAAAAAATTCACGAAACTGCTGAGAAAATCCAGAACGATTCGGAAGTTTTGGCGTGTATTGGAATTGGTGGGTCTTATCTTGGGCATCGGGCAGTGATTGAGGCTTTGAGGCCAAGAAGTGATATGGAAATTGTCTATGCTGGTAATTCTTTGTCTAAACGAGAATTAAACTTTGCTTTGAAAAAAGTAGGAGACAGAGATTTTTCGGTGGTGGTGATTTCTAAAACTGGTACGACTTTGGAACCGGCTCAAGCTTTTGAAGCGTTTAAGAAAAAGTTGGCGGAAAGATATGGTGTAGTAGGGGCGATTAAAAGAATCTATGCGATTACGGATGCTCGTTCTGGTTCACTTTATGAAGAAGCTAAGCGAGATAATTATACGAGGTTCGTGATTCCAAATAATGTAGGCGGTAGATATTCGGTTTTATCGGCGGTAGGGTTGCTCCCGATGGCAGTAGCGGGGATAGATATTGATTTATTACTTTCTGGTGCGGTTGAAATTGCAGAAAGGTTTGGAAAAATAAAAGTTGAGGAAAAGAAAGAAAACATTGAACAAAAGGATGACATTGAGAAAAAAGATAATATGAAAAAAGATATTCCGTCTGCAGCGAAATATGCATTTATACGGAAGTTGCTTTTTGATAAAGGTTTTGATACGGAAGTGTTTGCAAGTTTTGAGCCGGCAACTTTTTATTTTAATGAGTGGATTAAACAATTATTTGCTGAGAGTGAAGGAAAAGAAAAACGTGGTATTTTCCCAGCTTCAGTAGTATATTCTACGGATTTACATTCGCTGGGGCAATTTATGCAAGATGGGCGTCGTAACTTATTTGAAACTATCATTAATTACCCAACGGATGATTTGAACGCAAAAATTGTGGAAGCAGTTTCTATTGCGCACGTGGCAGGGCGGATTCCAGTTTTGAAATTGGATGTGCCGTCTTATGATGAAAAAGGTTTTGGTGAGCTAATTTATTTCTTTGAAATGGCCTGTGCGATTTATTGTAAACTGGCGGGAGTGAATCCGTTTGATCAACCGGGCGTAGAAGCTTACAAACAAGAATTAAGAAAATTAATGGAGGAAAAATGAAAAAGCGGGTGGTTTTAGCATTTGGTGGAAATGCTTTGCAAAAAAATGGTGAAGTGTCGGCGGAGGCACAGAAAAAAATTGCCAATGAAGTGGGGGAAGCAATTTATGAGTTGTCAAATAAATATGAAATTGTGATTGCGCACGGTAATGGTCCGCAAGTAGGAAATATTTTAATTCACGAGGAGGCGGGCGATTCGGACAAGGCGCCGGCGATGCCACTAGAAACTGCAGTGGCGATGAGCCAAGGGCAGATTGGCTATTGGTTAACGCAGGCGATTAATAATGCGTTTATTTCGCATGGTAAACAGGCTAAAGTCGTAACGGTGGTTTCGCAAGTGGTGGTGTCTAAGTCTGACCCCGCATTTAAAAATCCAACCAAACCAATCGGGCAATTTTATTCTGAAAAAGAAGCTAAGGAACTAGCGCGTGAGAAAGGTTGGGTGGTGAAGGAAGACGCTGGGCGAGGTTGGCGGCGCGTGGTGGCTAGTCCTCGGCCAATTGATATTGTAGAAAAGAAAACGATTATTGAATTAATTTCTGATGGCGTGATTGTGATTGCGGCTGGTGGCGGTGGAATTCCGGTTTATCGGACAAAAGTTTTGCGTCGTATTAAAGGCGTTGATGCTGTGATTGATAAAGATTTTGCGGGCGAAAAATTAGCCGAGCTGGTGAAGGCAGATATTTTTGTAAGTGTGACGGCAGTTCCTAATGCGTGTGTAAAATTTGGCACGCCAGAAGAAGAAAAATTGGGTGAAATTTCGGTTAGTGAAATTTCTAAATATTTGCCAGAATTTAAAGCTGGTTCGATGCTGCCAAAAGTGCAAGCCGCGATGGCATTTGCTGAGAAAAATAAAGTTGGCATTATTACCGACATTGAGCATCTTAAAGATGCCCTATCTGGCAGAGCTGGGACTATAATTACAAAATAGTATTTTTTCGTGATTGACTAAGCGCCAGGAAGATTTTTCAAATTTTTTAACGAAAATTTTTGCGTCTTGCATCGGACGGGGGCCACGCTGCAAAAATTTTCTAAAATTCTCAAAATCTTCTTGAGCTTGTCAGAATACTCAAAAATACTATTTTGTAATTATTCCGGTTATGCTATAATGGGTTTATGGATGGGTATACACTAACATATAAAACTCCGTCACGTAAAGATTTTATTGATACGGCGGATTTTGACCAAGCGGAAATCTTGGATATTATTACAACTTCTAGAACAGTAAGGGAATTTATTAAAAGCGGTGGATATTTGAATTCACTTTTTCATAAATCGCTCGCAATGGTATTTGAGCAAAAATCTACCAGAACCAGAGTTTCATTTGAAGTAGCAATGGAGCAACTTGGTGGGCACGCATTAAATTTGGCACCAGGTGCAATTCAGCTTGGTGGCCACGAAACGATTGAAGATACTGCGCAAGTTCTTGGTAGAATGTGCGACCTTGTGATGAGCCGGGTAGATAGGCACGAATCAATTGAAGCGCTGGCTAAATATTCTAGAGTTCCAGTAATCAATGGTATGAGCGATAGAGTACATCCAACTCAAGGTATTGGTGATATGATCACGATTTTTGATTATTGGCCAACCGGTAAAGAAGCCAAAGACATTAAAGTAGTTTTTGTAGGTGATGCAACACAAGTTTGCAACACTTTATGTGAAATGACTACTAAAATGGGTATGAACTTCGTACATTATGGTCCAGCCAATCATAAAATTACTGACGAATGGCTAGAGATTGGCCGCAAGAATAACGAAAAATATGGTGGCACCTGTGAATGGAGCGAAGACCCAGAAGTTTTGAAAGGTGCTGATTTTATTTATACAGATGTTTGGTATGGTCTTTATGACAAAGAAACGCCAAAAGAAGTTTACATGAAAGATTTTTATCCGAAATATCAAGTAAATGATGAACTAATGGCAGCGACGGGGAACCCAAACTGCAAATTTATGCATTGTTTACCGGCTAATAGAAATGAAGAAGTCACGGATTCGGTTTTGGACGGCCCGAATTCGGTAGCATTTGACGAGGCGGAAAACCGTCTGACAGCTCAGAGAGGTCTGGTGCTGTATTTCGGTAGAGTAGCACAAGCTACATTGGATTATATAAAACAACAGAAGGAGGCAAAATAATGCCAAAGAAAAAATATAAGTTCAGGCTGATTTCTGCAGTATTTGCAACAGTCTGTATTATTCTCGTGGGAGATGCGGTTGCGCCAACAGCGGCAATCGGAAATTCCATGTATGTTTGGTGGGCAATTATGCTCATCGGCTTCTTCGTGCCATATGCTCTTATCTCGGCAGAGCTTGGTACGCAATATCCGTCCGAGGGTGGTATGTATACCTGGATCAAGAAAGCTTTCGGCAAGAAATGGGCCGCTAGAGTAGCTTGGTTCTACTGGGTAAATTTCCCACTATGGATTGCCTCTCTTGCCGATCTCATCACTACGATGATTATGCAAATGTTTGGTATCGAGATGGAAATGTGGATGGTACTTTCTATCCAACTATTCTACATTGCGCTTGTAACGATTCTTGGTATGCTCCGGATTTCTCAGTCTGACTGGGTTGCGAATATCGGCGCTATCATCAAGATGCTTCTTCTTGGTGCGATTGGTTTCTTGGGTCTTTATGTACTCTTTACTAAAGGTACCGCAAACCCAATTGAAGGTTGGCAAGATTTTGTGCCACTGGTATCGGCTGATGGGGGAATTGATTGGGCCGGTCTTGGTTTCGTAGCATTAATCATCTTTAATATGCTCGGCTTTGAAGTGGTCGGCACATTTTATGATGATATGGATAAGCCGAAAAAACAAATTCCAAAAGCCATCGTACTTGGTGGTATTTTGATTGCGATTTTCTACATCTTTCCATCATTTGGTATGGGTGTAGGTACGCCATTTTCTGAAATTGAAACCAATACTGGTTTCCTTGATTCCTACAATGTATTAATGACAAATGCCGGCATCGGCGAAGCCGCCATTCAAGCTATCACAATTGTAGTAGGTGGGCTCTTTATTCTAACACTTATTTCAAATATTTCTTCTTGGACATGGGGTGTATATTCTGTTACTGCATACGCTGCGGAAGACGGTGCATTTCCAAAGTCTTGGGCAAAAAGAAACAAAGATGGTGCACCTTATGTAGTAAGCATTTGGACTGGTATCATTGCAGCGATTCTTTCGGTTGCTGGTATCCTTATCGGTTATGTACTGCCAGAAATGGGGATTGATGAAGAACTACTCGTGAACTTCTCGAATATGTTCTGGGCATTCTTCTCGCTGTCATTAGTATGTCTACTATTTTCGTATATTCCAATGTTTGCAGCGTTTATCAAACTTCACAAACAAGGTCCACAAGTTAAAAATGGTTACTGGGTAAAAGTTGGCCCGGTCCTGAGATGGATTATGGGTCTAGTCCCACTTCTACTTCTATTTGTGGCGCTATTCTTTGTACTTATTCCATATCCAGATGATTTTGCATTGGTGTGGGAAGAAAACAAAGTGTTGATTATTTCTACAATTGTATGTATCGTAGTTGGTGAACTTATGGTACTCAACATGGCAAGAAAAGATCATAAAAAGAAAATTGCCAAAAAAAGTAAAAGATAAAATTTATTAAAAGGGTAAGAGTTTCTAAAGCGTGTCCTTCGGACACGCTCCGGGCCGCTCTGGCCAAGTCTTCAAGTCCGTAGAACACGTTTAGAAACTCTTACCCATTTTTAGGAGGATTTTATGAAATTAAATTCTACACCAAAAGCTGATGGGTTTTATATGCCATCAGAGCTTTCGGAACATGAATGTACTTATCTTCTGTGGCCGGAAAGGCCAGATAATTGGCGGGGTGGGGCAAAGCCAGCACAAGCGGCATTTAAACAAGTAGTAGAAACTATCGCAAAATATGAGCCGGTAATTTTAGGTGTAAATCAATCACAGTATTCACATGTTCTTGGTATGAATATGAAAAACGTATCGGTGGTAGAAATTTCTAACAACGATTCCTGGATTCGTGACACTGGTGCTACGATGGTAGTAAATGGTAAAGGTGAAATGCGGGCTGTAGATTGGGCATTTAATGGCTATGGTGGTTTGGTTGACGGAATTTATTTCCCGTGGGATCTTGATGATATGATTGCTGCTAAAATGGCTAACATTGAAGACGTGGATAGATACCGTACGGATGATTTTGTGCTTGAAGGTGGTTCAATTCACTCAGATGGCGAAGGTACGCTTCTCGTGACGGAAGAGACTTTGTTATCAGAAGGCAGAAACCCCGGTAAGTCTAAAGAAGAAATTGAAAAATATCTTTTGGATTATACGGGTGCCGAAAAAGTTTTGTGGATTCCTTATGGTGTTTATAAGGATGAAGACACTAATGGTCACGTAGATAATATTTGTCAGTTTGTGGCGCCGGGTAAAGTAGTGTTGGCGTGGGAAGACAATGAAGATGATCCACAGCACGGACGTTCTGTAAAAGATTTGGAATATCTAGAATCTGTAACCGATGCTAAGGGTAGGAAACTTGAAATTCATAAAATTCACGTACCAAATGTGATTACAATTACTAAAGAAGAATCTGAGGGCGTGGATGTAGTGGAAGGGACTTTCCCACGGAACGAAGGTGACAGGCTTCCGGCATCATATATTAATTATTACAACTGTAATGGGGCGATAATTTTACCAATCTTTAATGATCCACATGATGCGGATGCGATAAAAATCCTTCAAGAGTTATTCCCAGACCGTGTAATTGAGCCAATCTATGCAAGGGAAATTTTGCTGGGTGGTGGAAATATTCACTGTATTACGCAACAAGTGCCAAAAGCCTAAAATTGTGATATAATGATATCATGGATAGACTGCAGTATGATGGGCCTGTAGTGCTCGCGATTTTAGACGGTGTAGGTCTTGCTCCTGATGGACCGGGCAATGCAGTTAGTAGAGCGAAAACCCCTTTTCTCGGTAAAGTGGCCAAGGAATGTCTTCATGTGGCTTTGAATGCATCTGGTGAAGCAGTGGGGCTTTCTGAAGGCCAGATGGGTAATTCTGAAGTTGGCCATCTTACAATGGGTTCTGGTCAAATTGCTAAACAGGGTATTGCAGCTGTTAACGCAGCTTTTGATAAAGGTGAGGTTTTTAATTCTGAAGCTTGGCGTAGCGCGGTCACTAAGGCTTTGAATGGTGGCACTTTGCACTTTGCGGGTATATTTTCTGATGGGGGGGTGCATAGCCATATGGCACATTTGGAGCAAATGATTTCTCGAGCTTATGATGAGGGGGTTCGTGATATGCGCATACATGCAGTTTTTGATGGTAGAGATGTAGATCCATTTTCGGCAAAACTCTATGTTCAGAGATTTGAGAATTTTGCCAGACAATTTCGGGATGCTGATATCCGAATTGCTTCTGGTGGGGGTAGGATGGTTTGCGTAGCTGATAGATACGAAAATGATTGGAATGTAGTAAAAAAAGGTTTTGATATGATGGTCAAAGGTGAGGCGGAATTTTATTTCCGGACGCCAGAGGAGGCTTTGCAAATTTTGCGTCGAATTAATCCAGAAGTACAAGATCAATATTTGCAACCATTTGTGATTGTTGATGATATGGATAAACCTGTAGGCATAGTTAAAAAAGGTGATGCTTTGATTTATTTTGATTTTAGAGCGGATCGAGCAATAGAAATTGCGCAGGCTTTTACTTACTGGGATTTTCCGTATTTTGATAGAGGCAATTATGTACCTTCAGATGTATATTTTGTGGGGATGACGGAGTATAATTCTGATACACATGTACCGGAGCATCGTTTGGTACAACCGGTGAAAGTAATTGGTACGTTGAATAAATTTTTGGAGGCCAGAGGGATATCACAATTGGCTGTTTCGGAAACGGCTAAGTTTGGTCATGTTACCTATTATTTTAATGGTTGTAGTTACGAAAAAGCTGACGGGGAAGAATTTATTGAGATAGAATCTGATACTTTGCCATTTGAGACTAGGCCATGGATGAAAAGTGCAGAAATTACTGATGCTGTAATTGAAAAGATGCCAAATTATAAGTTTGTGCGTTTGAATTTTCCGGGCGGTGATATGGTAGGGCATTCGGCGGATATGGATGCAACGATTCTTGCGATGGAAGCGATTGATATGTCTTTGAAGCGAATTGCAGAAGAAGTAGATAGATTGGGTGGAGTAATGGTGATAGTGGCCGATCATGGAAATGCGGAGGAGCTTTTGGATGTGGATGGAAATAAAAAAACCGCACATACTACTAACCAAGTGCCATGTATTATATATGATAATACGAAAAATCGAGGTGAGTATGAATTGGCGGATTTGAAAGAACCAGGAATTTCTAATATCGCAGCAACTTTGGCAGTGTTGCTTGGTTATAAAGATTATCCAACAGCTTGGAGCAAATCTCTGATTAAAGTGTTATAATGTAAACATGAGTGATTTTCCTACGAAATTTCGGAGGTTTAGATATAAGTTGAGGCATGATTATTTTACGATTGAGAATGTAATTTTGGCGCTTGCGATAGTTTTGTGTTTGAATTGGACTTATCGTTCGATTGAAGCGATGTCTCGGAACTGGGAACTTTCGGAGAGACTTAATGCAGCGGAGAAAAACTTGGAACTTAGAAAAATTGGAATTGAAACGGAAGAATTAGAAAATGCTTATTATGCTACGGAAGAATATCAAGAATTGGCAGCTAGGAAATTTGCGGGGAAGCAGCTAGAAGGCGAAAACATGGTTTATATGCCGGAAAATTCGGAGGCAGCTAAGAATAAGCATGTAGCTGAAGCGGCAACGGTGATGGAAGAAAAAAAAGAATATTCTAATTTTGAACAATGGATGATGTATTTGTGGCCATAAGGAGTATAATAGAAGTATGAATTTAAAAGGGTGGCACAGAAGAACTAAAGAACGATTTTCGAAATTTCGGAGAGAAAAACTAAAAACTTGGATGTTAATTTTGATTTTGGTGCCGCTACTTTTTGTGGATGCGACTTTGTTTAGACTTAATCATATCAAAATGACGGAACTTCGGGATGCGGTGATGGCGGCAGATGAAGCTAATGACGATGAAGCGATTTTTGACGGTTTGGTGGCGCTTAAGGAATTTGTGTTTTCTAATATGGTGATAAATATAGTAGAAGATAATGGTGAACAAGTGATTTCATTTGGAACGGGGCCATTTTATTTGGAACGTCAATATTTGAGGGCGGCCACTAAGGCGCTTAATGATGCAGAGGCGAGGCTTTCTGGTGATAGTAATCCGAATGGAAATATCTATGGGATGGCTGGAGATACATGTAAAGCGTTGGCGCTTCAAAACGGTTGGACTTGGGATAATGTAAACTTTATTAATTGTATGGTGACAGAGATTAATAAATATCCTTCTGCTTCAGAGATTCAGGATACGGTCATTGCGACTTTGCCTTCTACGGAGTTGTTTCGACATAATTATGCTTCACCAGTGTGGACTCCGTCACTTTTGGGTTGGTTAGTTGTAATTACCATAATTGTGATTGTTGTAATTTTTATCAGATTTCTAATCTGGCTAGTGCTTAGATTGTCTCTGTTATTTATATAAAATTTTAAAAAACCTCTTGACACTTTGCTATCGGGGTTATAAGATAAGATTATAATAAATTTAAGGAGGAAAGCTGAAATGGCTTACGAACATACCAACGGTAAAGGTGTAAAATACTATCTACGCAAATCAGAGGTGACTCTCCGCGGCGGCAAGAAGCAGACTATTTACTTCTTCACTAAGAACGCTGATGGTGGTAAGGGTACTCCTTGTGATCTTCCAGATGATCGCAAAGTTTGTGAAAATCCACGCAATGGATTCCTCACTCTCAAGAAAAAATAAGACAAAAAATGCAAAAGACCGCCTGCGGGCGGTTTTTTGATGGATGGTCTATTTTTCACTTCGTAAAAAAAGACCACCGGGCGTCGCCTCAAAAAATCTCAAATTTATTTGAGATTTTTGCTCGGCTCCTACGGTGGTCGGGGTACTTGGATTCGAACCAAGGACACTGCGTGTATAAGACGCATGCTCTAACCAACTGAGCTATACCCCGATTAGATTAATTATATCATATTTGTGGTATAATATATATATGATTAAGCGTAAGGGTTTTACCTTTATCGAGATAGCATTGTTCTTAGCGGTAACAGCGGCGCTGTTTATTGGGATTGCAGTGGGTATGCAGAATTCTATTACTCAACAGAGATATAATGAATCTACTCAGGAATTTCTTGAATTTATGCGGAGTATTTATTCTAAAGTTTCTAATCCGCAAAGTCCTGGAAGGGGAAATAGTAATCGGGCGATTTATGGTAAGTTGGTGGTGTTTGGGGAGACATATGATATTACTGGTAATAAAATTACTGAAGGGAATCCGATTTTTATGTATGATGTAGTGGGTGATATAGTGACTTCCCAAAATATAGGAACAGAAACTTTGACGCAAATGTTGAGTAAACTTAATTTGGATTTGAGTACGCCAGAGAAATTTGAAATGCCATGGCAGACCAGCCTTCAGACTACTGCTGGTGGTAAATTTGTTGGTTCGATGTTGATAGTGAGGCATCCGCGTTCGGGGACAATAAATACTTTATATTGGGATGGGGTTATTAACCAAAACAATCCAACAGTTGCCGCAACAAAACCTTTGGCAAAAAATATTAAGAATTTTAGTTCTAATAATCAGATTATTTTTTGTATTAGTCCTTATTCGGTGGGTAAAACTGGTCCAATTCCTAAGCAACCAATTAGGCTATTGAGCAATGCAAGGAATGCGTCAGATGTGGAATTAATTGATCTAGATAGTAACAATATCAAATGCAACTAATAAAAAGTTTATGTTATAATAAGGATATGGGCAAGAAAAATCGTGGAGGTTTTACTTTGATTGAGCTGTCGCTTTCTTTGATTTTTATTGCACTTTTGTCGCTTGCGGTGGTGTTTTTAATTCAAAATTTAACAGCATCTTATCGGAGAGGTTTAATTCTTAATCAAGTAAATACGTTGGGGATGGATTTGATTGATGATTTTCGGATTTCGGTGCAAAATGCCAATTCTGAGCCGATTACAAAGATGTGTATAAGGCGTTATGGTAATAATGAACAAGTGGGTGATACGAAAAAATGCATAGACGATAATGCGAGAAGTTTTGTGTCGGTGACTAAGTATGGGACTGTAACAATCAATGGCGCTTCGTATTCTATGCCAATTTATGGCGCATTTTGCACAGGGACTTATACTTACATATGGAACACGGGGTATTTTGAGAAATCTGATGTGTATGCTGTAGACCAACAGCGTAGTGTGAACAGTGCTCCAGCTACGTTGTATGCTGGTAAGCTTGGGGATGAAACTCTTGTAAAAGATAATTTTAGATTATTGAAAGTTTATGATAGCTCAAGATCCGTTTGTGTAAACGCAATGAAGGCACAGAATGGATGGCAAGATAATTATATAGTATACAATAATAATGGCGGTGCTAACTATAATAACAATATTCCAAATAACAGATTTTATATCGACAAGAATATGTTGGTTGATTTAGAAGCTCAGTCCGAAGGTGGAGTAGTGGAGCTTCTCAAAAAAGAGGGGCAATATTCTAATTTAGTTTTGTATGATATGTATGTAGCGAAACCAGCTCTCAGTTTGACGCGTGAGAATATCTACTATGCGGCTTCGTTTATTTTAGGGACGATTAGGGGTGGTATTAATATTAATGTAACTGGTAGTAATTGCAGGCCGACGAATGATAACTATTCAGAAATAGATTATTGCGCAATTAATAAATTTAATTTTGGCGTGGCAGCCGGAGGTTATTGATGAAAAAGATACATAAAAGTGTAAAACGTGGCGCAGCATCGTTTTATATTGTAGCATTTTCTACTTTGATTTTGGTGGTGATTGCTACAGGTTTTGCAACAGTAATTTTGTCGGAAATTTCTAGGACGGCTAATGATGACCTTTCGCAATCGGCGTACGATTCGGCATTGGCGGGTGTAGAGGATGCCAAAGTGGCTTATGCGAATTATCGGAGATGCAAAGAGGCTGGTTATAATGGAGGGTCTTTATCTGCTGGATCTAATGTCACTTGTAATGATATCGTCTATTGGGTAGAAACAAAGCCAGATTGTTATATGGTGGGGCATATTTTAGGAAAAATTGGCAAAAATGAGCAAGCTGAAGTAACGATAGGCGGAGTGCAGAGGACTGGCACTAAAGAAACTACTACTAATCAGGCCTATACTTGTGTAATAATTAATACAGATTTGAAAGATTATCGGGCTACTTTGAATAACGACAAAAAAGTCCAGACTCTGAGGGCTTCGATGGGGAACGGCTCCACGAACGCTGCAACAAAGATAAGAATTAGTTGGTATTCGGTGGGGAAAACTAAGGATAATACAATAGGTAATTATACACCAATCACTGATAGTAAAGTAACTTTTCCACGTTCTAGCTCAAGCGTGGCGGTTCCACCAATCGTACAGCTGAAAATAGTACAAACTGGTACTGAATTTAGAATGGAAGATTTTGATAAGGTTGAAAATGGACGTACTAATCGTGCAACTTTATTCTTGGTGCCGACAAATAATTCTGCGATGGCCCAACAAAAAAATGCAGAAAATTATATTGGCGTCTGGAATGGTAGCTCTAATGTAGTTTCGGCGGCTGATTTAGTAAAAACCAATGATCATTCAATCAAAAATAAAGCTTTTGTGCTTTACTGTAATAATAGCAATGAGTTTTATTGTAATGCAGAAATTACGCTTCCTGGTGTAATCGGTGGTGGCGCGAGAAATAATAATACTTTTATGATATCCGTTTCTTTGCCATACCAAAAGCCAAATACGGATTTTGCAATTGCATTATGCGAGAATGATGTTTGTGATTCTCCGGAACCGCTAAATGCGGTACAATATACCGTAAGTGGTGATACTGCTGTAGCGAAAATTAGCAATGCACAGGTTGCGATTGATTCTACGGGGAGAGCTAACGATTTGTATCGGCGTGTGGAAACTAGATTAGAGTCTGCGGATACGACTTTTGGCTCGGGATATCCGTATTATGCGTTGGAAGTTTTGGGTGATGATGGGGTCAAAAAGACAATAACAACTACGTATGAAGGGGCTTTCTACTTCTAGAAATTTAGAATAACAAAATCAGGCTAGTTTAGGGGGGTAAACTAGCCTGAAGATTGTCCTGAATAATTTTGATTGTTTTGGTTGTGGGGGTTGGATTTGAGGCCTACGGCCCCTTTTGGTTACGAGCTGAAAATAAACGGAGCTACCAGGCTGTCGCTTGGTTGAGGGGGCAAGATTTGAACTTGCGACCTTTTGGTTATGAGCCAAACGAGCTACCAGGCTGCTCTACCCCTCGATACGTAACCTCATATGTATTATAGCAAACGTGAGCTATTTTGTCAAGAGTTTATGAATTTCTAGAGCCAAATCGGCGTTTTCTGCAATAACAGTGCTACCGATAAAGCGGCCAGAACGATCAGCAAGGGTTTTGACAAGGCTGTTTTTGATGGTGGTGGTGGATTTTTTGTAATTTTGATCGTGAGCAGTGGCGCTTAGTTCGTTGAGACCAAGAGTGGCGATGGCGGGATGAGTATGGACGGCACGAATGAGACTACTATATTTGGGAGAAGTTTTGCTGCGGTGAAGGAGATTTTCGGTGAGAATGTCGGCTTCGTACTGGGCGCGCTCGGTGGAAGAATCATTGCTACCTAGTGAGTCGCCAATAGCAAAGATATTTTTGGCGCTGGTGCCAAAATATTTGTCCACGATGATGCCGCTTTTTTTGTAATCTACGCCGGCATTTTCTAGGCTGTAATCCAAAAAAGGTTCTGAGCCGGTGGCGATGATGATAGAATCTACGCGGACCATTTTTTTGCCGCTACCACTCATAAAAATGACGATTTTGGACATGTGGTCTTCGGTGATTTGGAGGACTTTGGCATTGGTAATAATATTGACGCCGAGATTAGAAGTGAGATGCTCGGTAAGGACATTGGCGATGTCTTCGTCTTCGCGCGGGAGGAGATGTGGGCCACGCTCCATGATGATGACGCCAACGCCGAGATTGGCAAAAAATTCGGCGAGTTCGGTGCCGGTGGTGCCACCACCAACGATGAAAATATATTTGGGTAGGCGACGGATTTTGAGAGCGTCGTCTGGGGTCATGTATTCTACAGAATCTAGACCGGCGATTTCGTGGACTTTGAGTTTGGAGCCGGTGGCAAGAATAAAATTGGATGCGGTATATTCTTGGTCGTCAACGGCGATGGTGTGGTCGTCTATAAAATGAGCAAAACCGGCTAAGATTTTGATGTCTAATTTTTCTAGATCTGACTTGATCTGGGCGGAAGTTTTTTTGATGCTAGTGTCAATGTGGTTGGTAAGGGTGGGGAAATTAAAATGATGAGAATTATGGCCGGCAGCGGGAGAGGCCATGAGTTTGTGATAAGTATTGGCGAAATCTAAAGCGATTTGATAAGGAAGGTCGCGGGTGGTGATTTCGGCGCCACCGAGCGGGCCCATTTCGGCGATAGCAACTCTTTTGTGGGCCTTGGCAAGATTTTTGGCGGCTCTGCGGCCGGCCGGGCCACTACCAATAATGATATAATCAAAATCGTGTTTTCCCATACACTACCTCTTTATATAATTTTATCATAGTTCTCGTAGATGTAGGCTAAATCTTTGTGGTATTTTTTGAGCTCTCTCGTGATAGCACGGACGGTGTCTTGGTCTGTGATGATTTTGCGATTTTTGAGGGATTTTTCGGCGGTGGCGATGGATTTTTTGATAAAAATATCTGCAGAGCCGGAAGGAATGCCGAGAGCTTTAGCATGGATTTTTAAGATTCTTTCCTGATCTTTCATAAGAATACTCCTGCGGTGATACTTAAGGCACTTAAAATGGCAAAACCAAGAGCGATGATGATTTTGAAAAAGAGTTTCTTTTTGATGCGGCGGCGCTGTATTTCGGCGAGATTGTGGTGGGTTCTATATAATATACGGACGATAAAAAGTGGTAAAGTGGCGATGATGATGTAGGCGATGATAAAAAATGGGCTGAAACGCGAAGCAAGACGGACGATTTGGATGGCAGAAATAATATATAGTGGGAGAGTGAAAATTATTTCAGTGCTGGCGGTGAGAAAACCGAGCAAAATAGTGTCGCTGCGGTTTTTGGCTTTTTTGGCGTGGATTTCTAAACCTTTGGCAATTTTGCGGGGAAGAAAAAGTCTGGTGGTTTTGCGGGATTTTTTGCCAGGGCGGAAATAGAAAAAGAAGGCGACGATGGCTTCCAAAGCAAAAATGCCGCCCATCACCCACATCAAAATAGCATAATCGTAATCTATGGTAGCGTCTAAATAGGCCACAAAAAAATAAATGGCCAAGAAAAGAATGGCGGTGAAAAATTCGGTGCCGAGAATGAAGGAAAGGGACTGGTCGTCGGCTTTTTTGGCAGTAGTCTTACCAAGAGCGTGATGGTAAAAAATCGCAAAAACGGCTGGGCTAGTTTGCAAAAAACCTTGGATAAGCATAGCCACTAAAAGAATTCCCAAAGAGGTGAAAACACTCATGCTTTAATTATAGCACGTGGGGGGTTGATTTTCTAGTTTAAATATGCTAGAAAAGTCGCATGAAAAAATTTTTATTTATTTTAATAATATCGATGGGGGTGTTGGTGGGTGGAAATTTGGGTGAAGTTTTTGCAGAAAGTTTGGCGGATTTGGAAAATTCTGAATCTAGCGAATTTGCAGAAAGTTTGCCAGAATTTTATATCAAAGCTGTGAACCCTGGCTATACGGTAGATGGGGTTTCTAATGTCGGAGAGATGATTGAGATTGGCCGAAAAAACTCCGACGCACCGATTTTGCTCGCTGGACTGACCTTAAGCTATACCAATTCTAGTGGAAATACCGCGGTATTGGCGGATTTTTCCAAGTACATCTGGACAGACGGCGAGACTATTCTCCTTATGTTGGCCAGCTCACCTGGAAGTGAGCTGGCTCAGGTGCGGTATTCCAAAACCCTCGCATTAAAGGCAGGTCCGTTGACTTTGATGCGAGGTGAGGAAATCTTAGACTCGGTTTGTTGGACAGGGAAGGATGGATGTTCTTTGGCTTTCGATGCAAAGAATCCAACGACGCTAGTTAGGAATTTGGAAACTGGTGGATTTGGGCACTTATCTAATTATGTGCCATCGTATGAAGAAGGAGTATTAACTGAAGAAAATTCTAATGAAGAGTTGAACGAACCGGTTGTGGAAGTTGCTAGCCAGTGTAAAAAAGTGGAGTTTTCGGAAGTTTTGAGTTACTACGAAACTTTGCAAAGTGAGCAGTTTATTGAACTATATAATAATGGTTCTGAAAATGTAAATTTGGATGGATGTTTATTAAAATATAAAAATAAATATTATCCTTTGTCTGGGACGATTTCAACAGAAGGATACTTGGTTAGATATCTTTCAGATTTTAAGTTAACTAAAAACCCAACAACGAGTAATACGATTGAGCTGATTGATATAAATGGGGAGGTGGTGGATAAATTAGTATATCCAAATGGGCAGAGAAAAGGAACTTCTTATGCTTTGATTGGATACGATGCTTCTGGAGGAGAAATTTGGCGGACGACTTATGCACCGACGCCGGGTGAGCCAAATAATTATCAAGAATTTAAAACCTGTGAAGAAGGGAAAGTCTTGAATGAAGCAACGGGAAATTGCGTAAAAGTAACCTCGGTTGCGGAAAAAGTTTGTAAAGAGGGATATTATCTGAATATTTTGACGGGGCGGTGCCGGAAAATCCCGGAAGACACTAGCGTGAAAGAGTGTAAGGAAGGATATTATCTAAATGAAGAAACGGGGCGGTGTAAGAAATTAAAAAATAACGACGGAGCTGATTATGCTTTGGTGCCAGAAACCTATAATGAAAGTTCGAACTTTGTGGCGTTATATTTGGTGTTGGGGGTAGTTTTGGTGGGGTTGGTTTATGTGGGGTATGAGTTTCGGCGGGAGATTTTTAAATTTATAAGAAAAATATGAAAACAATAAGTGTGGTATAATTGGGGTATGGATGATAAAATTGCGGCGATAAAAAGGTGGCTTTCTACAGGTTCCATTAATATTTTTGGTTATCCAATGAGTGGCAAAGATACCCAAGGTGTAAAGTTGGCAGAAGCAGTGGGAGGAAAATTACTTTCTTCTGGTATTATTATTCGCGCCAAAGAAGCAGAAATTCATAAAAATTTAACTGGTAGTGGCGATTTGATTCCGACAGATATTTTTTATGAATGGGTTTTGCCATATTTTGAAAGGGAAGATTTAAAAAAATATCCTTTGATTCTCTCTTCAATTGGGCGGTGGTTTGGTGAAGAGGATACTGTATTGGAGACTGCAGAAAAAGCTGGTCATCCGATCAAGGCTGCAGTGCTCTTAAATATATCTGAGGCAGACGTAATTGATAGGTTGCAGAAATTACAGATTTTGAATGATAGGGGTTTGAGACAGGATGATAAGGACTTGACGGTATTTAAGAATCGGTTGGAAGAATTTAATGCCAAGACTATGCCAGTGATTGAACATTACAAAAAATTGGGTTTGCTTGTCAACGTGAATGGTGATCAGTCGCGTGAAGAAGTGTTTGCAGAAATGATTGATAAACTTTACGACTACGTACAAAGTTAAAATTTGCAAATTGGCACTATTGCATTTTGAGTGCTAATTTTGTATAATTGAAGTATGGAAATTACTGAGCGGCAAGAGAAGATTCTAGCTCAAATTATTGAGGAATATGCTGAGACTGCATCACCAGTAGGCAGTGTGACGATGGCAAAGCTTTTTGATGTGTCTCCAGCAACGATTCGGGCAGAGATGGCCAGGTTGGAGTCTATGGGTTTGATTGCGCAACCACATACTTCGGCTGGGCGGGTACCGACGGATGCTGGGTATCGGTATTATGTAAATAATTTGACTGAAAATGCGGGAAATACTGACATTTGGTTAAAAGAGCAGATGGCAGAGAATCGTAGTATGCATGCTCTTGAGAGACGGGTGTCTTCGCAATCGCGCGCCGATGCGGCGATTAGAGGGGCGGTGGACTCACTGGTGGATTTGACTGGTAATCTTGGCTTGGCAACAGTTGGTGGTCAGTTATATTTGTCTGGGATTTCGAGACTCTTCATGCAGCCAGAATTTGTGGATGTGGCAAAAGTGCAGGCGGTGGCAAAACTACTAGACAATCTTGAGCCGTGGCTTCGCGAAGCGGCACCGGGTGAGCCACTTAATATCTTCATTGGTCATGAAAATCCGATTGGTAAAAATTCGGAAGTGTCTTTGATTATTTCTAAGTTTTCTTCACCCTTTTCGGACAATAGTTATATTGGGGTTTTGGGGCCGACTCGGCAAAATTATGTGCGGGTGATGGGATTGGTAAGATATGCTGGAAGAATGCTTGAGGATATTTTAATGAAGGAGGCACTATGAAGAACAAAAAAGATAATGTAGATGGTTCGAATGCAGAGATCCAAAAAAATATTGAAGAAAAATTAGAGCTTTTGAATGATCTTCAGCGCACACGGGCGGATTTTGAAAATTACCGCAAGCAAATTGAAGCGCAAAAAGAAAATGAAAAACGCGCTGCGAGATTTGCTACAGTGATGAAATTTCTTCCACTTCTCGATGACATTGATAGGGCGATTTTGACTTATCCGGAGCTTGAGCCTCTCAAAAAAACTATAGAAAAAACTCTTGGTGATTTGGGTTTGGCTAAAATCTCTTCGGATGCGGGTGTAGAATTTAATCCAGATTTGCATGAAGCAGTGATGACGGAGGGCGATGGCGACACTTTAGTGATTGCGGAAACTTTGCGGCCGGGATATTTTTACGAAAAAGAAGTTTTGCGCCCAGCGATGGTAAAAGTGACCGCTAAATAATTTTCGGGTATTGCGATTTTGCTTTTTGTGCTATAATAAGCTTATGTTAAGGTCAAAGCAAAACTTGCAGAAAACATCCAGTATTTTTGCAACTTCAATTTCCTCCAAAGCTTCCACTATTTTTGCCTCGGCCTTATTCTTTTCCATCCCATTCACCCTCTTAATGGGGGGGGGGTGCAACCGCATCTGAAAACATTACCACGGATGTAAATGTTCAGCCTAGTCTTACTCTCAATCTTTCCGCCAATGATCTCAATCTAAATTTAGATCCGTCCAATAATACTTTTGATTATGTAGACTTGGACGTGACTGTTGGCACCAACAATGACACTGGCTATGTGTTGACTATGTCTACAGACAATACGGACTTAATTAATATAGCAGACGACACCAAAACCATCCCTACTCTAGGCTCTGGCACTTTTACAGATGCTACTTTTACTGCGGATAGATGGGGTTATAAAAAGAATCGCCTCGCAGATGATTATAGCGCTTTTCCAGCTTCTTCTACCTTACTTCAGAGTAGTACCAGAGTTAATGCTGACACCGCTAATATGCGTTTTGCTACCAAAGTAGATTACTTGCAAGCTTCTGGTACTTACAAAACCACCATTAACTTTCAGCTAGTAGATAACCCGCCAATAGAGATGCAAAACCTAGATTCATCACTCTGTACTACTACGCAGACAAGAGTTTTGGATAATCGTGATGGGCAATATTATGGTATCCGGAGACTAGCTGATGGTAATTGTTGGATGGTGCAAAATCTTAACTTCAAAGGTAGCTCTACTGATGCTACCGGCACTATGACATTAAACACTGAAACTTCCAATGTTCAAAGAGATACTATACTCACCTATACTGACTTAACCGACGGTGATTCTTATGATATCGCTAGAATCCATGCTAGCGGTAGTGATGTAAAAGGTGTTTGGTATAATTATGCCGCCGCTTCGGCTGGCACTATTACTGGGTCGTCCAATACTATCGATGCTTCTTCTGATGTTTGTCCGAGGGGATGGCGAATGCCGACTCAAATAGAACAAAATGCACTAGTTACCGCAATTAGTTCCGATACTAGTATGTTTAGCCCAATTACCGGTGGTTTTTATTCGGGTGGTAATCTAAATAGCAATATCAACCGTGGGCTTTTCTGGGCTAGCACAGCAGGCGGTGATGCAGACCGTCCTGCATTGCGCTACGATGGAGATGATGGTTTTAAGACTGGTTTTTCTTACAATCGTTATATCGGCTTTTATCTTCGTTGCATTCTAGACACTCGCACACTTTCCGACATCACCTATATGCAGGAGATGACACCCACTATTGTAACTAATACTACTAATGGCACTAGTAAAACTCTTACTGATACTCGCGACTCCAAAACCTACTCCGTGCGTAAAATTGGTGATGATATTTGGATGACTAGGAATCTAGATATTGGTTGTAGTGGTACTGGTTCTACCTATGGAACCTCTATTAGCCAGAAAACTATTGACAGCCTAACATCAAATACAAATTCTAGTTATTCAACTCCTACTGCACTGCTTACAAATGCTTCAAGTAGCACAGAGACTGCCGATTTATCTAATGGTAGGATGCAATGTGATGCCACATACGGTGGGTATTATAACTATGCGGCAGCCAGTGCAGGCACCATTGTGGGCGCCTCGCCTACTGGTGATGCAACTGCTGATATTTGTCCAAGAGGTTGGCAATTACCAACTTATGCACGAATTAACTCTATAATTAATACTATTGGTTCTAGTCCATCCTCATTTTCTCCTGTTATTGGCAGCCGTTATCGTTATGGCAGTAAAAGTGATTACGAAGGAATAAGTGGACTCTGGTGGGGTTCTACATACAGAAATGGTGGATATAATTATATGCTTTATAAAAATAGTGTACTTAGCAATAGTATTACTACGGGTCGGGCTTTAGGTCTTAATATCCGTTGCGTCGCCAAAAAATAATGTAATTTACCTTAAGTGTCATTGTGAATTTCGCAACTTTTTTACTAATTTGTTCCACTTAAGCTTAATTTTACTAGAACTATTAACCCCAAAATAACAGAGGTAAAACTCAAAAAATCTTCCATCTTTAGGGTGGGGGGTTGAAATTCCAAATAGAGTGTGCTACTGTTTTTATCGTGGTTGGCGCAACTTTTGTTCAATGAATGGTAGGTTCTAGATAGTGGGCGTTGTAGCTCTAGGCACAAATAGCCTTAAGACTCTCAACGGGAATCTGCGATTCGGGTTATGTTCTAGGTAAATAATCTGGTTCTCGTTTTCCCGTTAGTAATTTGTGAAAACAAAAAACGAAAGGAGATTACGTGATGGAAATAGAGTTCTACTTTAGATTCATACGCAAGCCTAAGAATAAAAGACTCACTATTCAGGTGACTGATTAGCACGTCCCAACCACGATGACGTCCTAGATTGTCATCACCTACACTCATTTTAGCCCAAATCAGGAAACTGGTCAAGCTTAAAATGGGTGTAGGTTCCAGAATGAATAGCACGGATGGAGAACTACGAAACTATTTACAATCAAAGGAAGATTTGATATAATGTAGTTATAGGTAGCCCGACCTAGTGCTGGATAGCGGTAGGCCAACGGCTACTTTTTTGATGTTTACATTTTTCAGGTAAAGTGATATAATTACAAGAAGTTAAGTAGATAAGGATAAAATAATGGCAGAATATAGTTTGGCGCTTAAGAAGCGCGATTTAACTGGAAAAAAGTTAAAAAGTTTGAGAGCTGAGGGGATGATTCCTTCAGTGGTTTATGGTGAAGGTGAGCCTATTAATACTGCTTCTTTTTATGTGGCTTCCGAAAAGGTGCTGCTTGAAGCTGGATATCACTCACCAATTGATCTTGATATTGATGGCAAAAAGCAACTTGCAATTGTGAAAGATGTGCAGCTTGATCCAGTGTCTCGCAAAATTGTAAACGTAGAATTTCAGGCAGTATCTGCGGATGCTGCGGTGGAAGCAACTACTCCAATTGTAATTGTTAACTTTGAGGCTTCTGAGGCTTCTAAGATTTATCATTTTGCAATGACTCAAGCTATGGAAGAAATTGATGTAAAGGCTAAGCCAGCTGATCTTCCAAAAGAGCTTACTGTGGATGCATCTTCGCTTAAGGAATTGGATGACAAAATTATACTTGCTGATATTAAGCTTCCTGCTGGTGTAGAGCTTGCTGACAAAGAGCTTAGTGGTGAGCAGGTAGTGGCGTCATTGTATGATCCAGCTGCAGAGGCTGCAGCCCGTGAAGCTGAAGCTGAGAAACCAGACACAGATGCTGCTGATGTTCCTTCTGAGAATGGCGAGAAGCCAGCTGAAGAAGGCGAAGCTAAAGAAGGCGGCGAAGAAAAGAAAGCTGAATAAAACCTTAAAAACCACACTATATATAATATATGGTGTGGTTTTTTGATATAATATTAATATAAGGAGTGAATATGGCAAGTATATACGATTTTAAAGTTAAAAATAGAAAAGGCGAAGAAATTTCTTTGGCAGATTTTAAGGGCAAGGTGCTTTTGATTGTGAACACCGCTACTGGCTGTGGTTTTACTCCACAATACGAAGGAATTGAAAAATTATACGAAGAGCTTCATGATAAAGGTTTTGAAGTTTTAGATTTTCCGTGTAATCAATTTGGACATCAAGCGCCGGGCGACAACAACGAAATTCACGAGTTTTGTACGGCTAAATACAAAACTCAATTTGACCAGCTAGATAAGATTGAGGTAAATGGCGACGAAGCTTCTGATTTGTGGAAGTATTTGAAGGCAGAAATTCCTGAAGATCCAGAGCCAAAGGGCATGAAAAATAAACTTGCGATGAAAGCAATTTCTAAAATGCCGGGAGTTTCTAAAGAAAAAGGTTTTATCAAATGGAACTTTACGAAATTCGTTGTGGATCGTGACGGTAAAGTGGTTTATCGGTTTGGACCAACGGACGTGCCAAGTGATTTTGCTGATAAAATTAAAGAATTAATATAAGGAGGTTTATGGAACTTTTGGATTTTTATGCAGATTGGTGTGGGCCGTGCCAAATGATGAAGCCGAATGTGGAGGAATTTGCAAAGGCGCATCCGGAAGTTAGCGTTCGCGCTGTAAATATAGACGATGAAGAAGAATTGGCCGAAAAATATAGTGTTTCTTCAATTCCGTGCTTGGTGGTTTTGAAAGATGGCGAAGAAGTGGCGCGCGAAGTGGGAGTGCTTCCGGTAAAGAAATTAGAAAAATTAGTAGAGAAGGCTAAATAATGTTGGACGTAATTATTATTGGAGCAGGAATCGCTGGAATGACTGCAGGAATTTATGCGGTGCGTGCTGGCAAAAAAGTGTTGATTTTGGAAAATAAGGTTGAGGGTGGGCAAATTATTAATACTGTGGACATAGAAAATTGGCCAGGCGATTTGGGAATTTCTGGCGTGGATTTAACGCGTAAAATTAAAAAGCATGCCGAAAAATTGGGCGTTTCGTTTGACTATGTAGATATTTCTGAAATTAAAAAGGATGGTGATAAGTTTGTGGCGATTTCTGATGATGGTGAAGAATTTATGGCGCGTTCTTTGATTATTGCGACCGGAACGGAGCCTAGAAAAATGAGCGAGGTACAAACTCTATCTGCAGGTTCTAGACCGATTTCTTATTGCGCTACTTGTGATGGAGCTTTATATAAAGATAAAAAAGTAGTAGTGGTGGGGCACGGTAATTCAGCAAAACACGAGATTAAATATCTAGAAGGGATTTGTTCTAAAGTTTACAATATTCATCATGATGAGCCGATTCCGGAAGATGCTGAGGCGGCGTTTGTAGCAATTGGGCGTGTGCCGAATACCGCGATTTTTAAAGGTTTGGTGGATATGGATAGTGAAGGTTATATTGTGGCAGGGGAAGATTGTAAAACTTCTTGTGATGGTGTGTTTGTGGCAGGAGATGTAAGAACTAAAAATTTGCGACAGTTAGTAACGGCTGCGTCTGATGGTGCAATCGCAGCAGAGGAAGCGATCAAATATTTATCATAATAATCAAAAAAGAAAATCAGGACATGTGCCTGTTTTCTTTTTTATAATTGCTTTCTTTGCTAAACTTTCTTTCTTGAGAGAAAGTTTAAGCTAATGGTAGCCGGAACGGGACTTGCCCACGAAGTACCAAAGTCCCACTTTTTGAGTTTTTTATGAAATAAAAAATGGTAGCCGGAACGGGACTTGAACCCGTACGGATTGCTCCATTCGATTTTAAGTCGAACGCGTATACCAATTCCGCCATCCGGCCACCACTTATATTATATCACATTATAGAGATAATTGTTTCTTGACTTGACTAATTTTTATATATATAATTAGAAATAATATAACTTTAAGGAGAATATAAAATGAATAAAAAAATGGTCGGTGTAGTATATGCTTCTATGGCAATGCTATCGGTAGGAATTATGGTGATCGTTGGGATGGTTTCTGGCTCTTGGGATAATCTTTGGCTATTCCCATTTGGCGCAATGATTCTTGCTACTGTGTTTGCAATGATAGTAGGTGCGTCTGGTGACAAGTCTGCTAAGAAAAAATAATTTATAAAGGAGTAAGTGTGGGTTTATTTGGTAATTTATTTTCCAAACAAACTTGTGGAATTTGTGGCAAGGAAGTGGGGGCGCTTTCTCGCCATAAATTGCAAGATGGTAATTATATCTGTCGGGATTGCGCTAAGAACACGAGTGCGTTTTTTCGTTTGCAGTATCAAAATTTAGAGTCGGTGAAAAAACATTTAGAGTATATGGAAAAAGCAAATGAACTTTATGAAAAAGAATTTGCAAATTTGGACAAGTCCAAAGTAGATTATTGTGGACATTACGGTTCTTACAAAATTGGGTTTGTGGATTCGATTGGAAAATTCGCGATTTTGACGCCAGAAACGAAAAAGAGGAATAAAAAAGAGCTCTTTTCTTATGATGAGATTGAAAGTTTTGGGCCATATACCGAGACGAATGCAATAAATCGGAAGGAAGGTGAGAGGGCTATAAGAGAATATGGCGTGCAGATCATTGTGCACCCAGGTGATTATGACCCGATTAAAATCCCACTTCAGCATAATGTAGATTTTCCGTCTGGTGGAGAGAGAATTTTTATGCGTTTTGAGAAGATAACTAATAAAAAATGATAGCTTATAAGGAGGACATATGAGTAAAAATAACAAAATTATCGCAGGTATCTGTGGAACTGTTGTGGCAATTGCGGCAATTGTAGCTGTGGTTGTGGTGGTGGTAAATAATAACAATAACAGTGGTAATAATGGTGATTCTAGTAGCGAAACTAGAACAAATCCAATTGTGGGTAGATGGAAATATACTGATTCGGATCTTGGCGATCTTGGTATAGATTTTATTTATACTTTTAATGCAGACGGTACTGGTGATTATGATATGTCTGGTACAAAAATGACGTTTACTTATACTACTGATGGTAACAAACTCAGTATAAAGTATAATGAGTCTGGTCTATTTGAAACTGAGTATGAAATTAAGGATAATGTTTTGAATATCAAAGATTCTGGCGGATCTGACACTTTGTATAAGAAAATATAATTATATTTTGAGCCGTAAGGAGGTGGCTAAATGAATAAGAAAAAAGATTTTTCATTATTAAACTGTATCGCAACGGGGCTTTTGGCGATTTTCCTTACGGTGCCTTTTCATGAATTTTTGCACTTTTTGACATTTTATATATATGGAGACAAGGTTTCCATATTTTCTGCCGGCGCGGTAGACCAAGTAGGATTGATTGATCCAGAGAGTTTATCGACGTTTGACAAAATTATGTATCATGGTGGGAGTGCTTCAATTATTAACGCGATTATCGGAATTGTGTTGTTTGTGATTTTGATTAAAGCTAAAAAGATGAAACCGATGATGCGAGTATTTTTGACGCAACTGATGGGGGCACAAATGGTACAAGGCATTGGGTATTTTATGCTCGGTGGATTTTTTGGTGTGGGGGACTGGGGAAATGTGTTTGCGGCGCTGGAACCGGGTTTTGCTACGGTTCTCCAGATTATTTTGGCGATAGTAGGTGGCGCGGGGGTTGTGGGTATTTTCTTTGTGCTAAATCACATGTCTTATTACTTTATTGAAGATAAAGATAATCGAACAGAGCGACGGAATGTAGCATTTAAGCTACATATGACGGTGCTGATTTTTGGGGTTTTAATCGGTCTGATTTGTTCGGCGATTTCACCGATGAATGCGACGGGAGAATTAAATCTTGGGATGGGGCTTCTGTTTAATATGATGTGGATTCCGTTTTTCTGGGCGTTTATGTTTACTTGGGTGATGGTAAAACCGCCAAAGAAAGGCCGGTTCTTGTATAAGTTGCCAGAGAAATTAAATGTGCCGCTTTTGGTGATTGCTATAGTTTTGACTTTAGTTGATATTATTTGGTTTGGGCCGGGGATAAAGTTGAATGAAAAAGTTTCGACAGAAACTAATCAAAATAGTAGTAGTCATGAAACCGAAAAAGATACTCAAAAATATATGGAATATAAGATTGGGGATTTGATTAAGATAAAAAATACGGATTGGTATGTGCTGGAAAGCAGCGACAAGAGTAGCCCGACCGTTAGGTTGATTTCAAAATATAATCTAAATCCGAATATTGATAATGCCACGAGAGTTGATGATGTTTTTCTTAAATCCGGTTATGAAATAAAATTTGACGAGAATAATTTCAATAAATATGGAAATAGTAGCATAAAAAACTTTTTAGAGAATGCGGCTAAAGGCTCTTTGGAAAATATTTTTGGTATAAAAATTGAAAGCATTGGAATTTGGGATTACAAAGATTTGGAGAGTTTAGGTTGTAAAGTGACTTGGGATGCTTCTGTAGATATTCCCGGTGTGGCAAACATAATTTGTGATATGTCAGATTATTATGCAACAATTATCAATACGGGCATTAATAGCTGGGTAAATGCTCCGAGAGTTTCGGATACGAGGTATGTTTGGGGGGTATTAGAAGATGGTACTGCTGACTATATTCTCGCGAATTTTTTGAAGTTTGGTGTGCGTCCTGTCATAGAAATTAATAAATCTATAGTAAAGAGTTAGGTGAGTATGAGTACAAAAATGGAAACAACAGATTTACCAGAACAAACGAATATGCCCGAGGATGTAAAAAGTTGCATAAAAAAGAACAATATATGGAGGATTGTCTTAGGGGCGGTGGCGGTGGTGATTTTAATTGTAATGATTATGCTTTTTGTTTTGAAGCCATGGGCGAACGGGCCTCAGAATAATGAGAATTCTGGCACTAGCTCCGAAGAAAAACAAGAAGATGATTCTTACCCAATCGGCAAGCCGACGGTAGTGCCGGCTTCTAGTGGTGAGACATATATTGCTACAGTGTATCTCGATCCGGTGCATCTTGATCATGCTTGTGATGCGGAAGCGGCGAGTAAAAATGTGAATGAATTTGGCTCGCCAA
>CAZHGO010000004.1:0-12920 GCA_964532185.1 uncultured Candidatus Saccharibacteria bacterium
CGATAAATGGTATTTAGGCGATAAATAAAAAATAAGCCCTGAGGGGCTTGTTTTTCTTCATATGGTGAGGGGCCGTGCGAGTTCTGAGATATACATATATAGGCAAAGAGATAAGGATGTCGCTTCGCTCCATTGGGATGTCGTGCTTCGCACTCCATTCGAACTTTTGAGGATTTATAGCTTTATTGGAGTCGTAGGGCTTAAAAACAATGGCAATGAAGAAAATAAAAGAAATACAATGTCAATGGTATAATAGTAATCAGTAAACAAAGGACTTGCTCATGACCAAAAACCAAACAATTCGAGAACAACTAGAAGCTTATATTGAGAAGAAATATAAGATCCATGAAGAGCAACTCCCTTTTAATCATGAAGACTATGCGGTATTCAGACAACCAAGTGGTAAATGGTTTGCGGTATTCTTTGTAAAACCATACAGCGAATTTGGTCTAGGCGGAGATAAAACCGTAGACGTCGTGAGTTTTAAGATCCGCGACAAAGAGCTTGCCGAGACACTATACGAGCAACCTGGATACATTAAAGGCTACCCGAATGCCAAGACCGCGTAACAAACAGGACTTATTGAAAGCTGGTGAAGAATATTACACTAAGCTAATCGAAATGGCCGACGGAATGAGCGAGAAAGAAATGAACACCGAGTTCGATTTTTCCGGCGATCCATCGAAGAAAGAACGCCACTGGGGGCGCGACAAGAACTTACGCGATATTTGGGTACATTTATACGAATGGCACCGAATGCTACTTGAATTTGTAGATACGAATCTGAATAAAGGCGGTAACGCACCATTCTTGCCGGAACCATACACTTGGAAGACTTATGGCGATATGAATGTCGAGTATTGGAAGAAACACCAGAAGACCTCGCTGGCAGACGCTCGTAAAATGTTCGAGAAGTCGCATAAAGACGTCATGAAACAGCAGGAAGCCTTAGTGAAGAACAATTATTCACCAAAGGTATGTATCCTTGGGTTGGCGGTTCGGTACTTGGTTCATATTTTGTTAGCTGCCTATCTTCCCATTACGACTGAGCAATGAAGAAGCTCAAGGCACACAAGAAGAATTGTGAGAAATAAATGGACATCAAACTCAATAAGATCGAGAAATTCATCGACAAGCAGAAAGTAAGCCTTATTTGCTCTATTGATAGTGAAAACTATCCAAACGTAAAGGCGATGTTAAGGCCTAGAAAAAGAGTTGGGCTGAAAGAGTTCTACTTTTCTACAAATATTTCATCCATGAGGGTTGCCCAATACAAGAAAAACCCAAAAGCAAGCATTTATTTCTATCATAAAGGACTAATTAGATACACTGGCGTTATGTTAAAAGGCAAAATGGAAGTCCTAACAGATCAGAAAACAAAGGACATGATTTGGAGACGTGGTGATACGATATTCTACAAGAAAGGCGCGACCGATCCAGATTACTGCGTTCTCAAGTTTACAGCAACGAGCGACAGGTATTATTGCGACCTTAAGACGGAAGACTTCGTGATCAAGTAGAATATACCGCTCGTAAGGGCGCAACCTCAAAGAAACGAGGTTATTATGGCGAAAAGTCACACATTCAGGAAGACAAAGCCCGGCAAGCCAATACACTTCGATATCAAGGAGAAAATTTTTGGAACGGACGATTTAAGCCCGCTCTTCTCCGTTATTTACAACAAAAAAGAGTCCTGCGATGGCAGCAACTCCGGTGTGGTGAACCACGCCGAACAGTTCTCGAAACCCCACTTATTGTGGCAAAAACCTTATATTATGGAACACCTAACCTACATTTTTGCATCCCTGTTGCAACAGAGGGAGAGGTAAGACATCAGACTGTGCCAGTAAACTACAAGTTGTAGCCTGTTAATTTTGCAATTTTAAACCCAGTTCACATAAAAACATCCCAGTAACCTGGGATAAACTATCTATTTTAAATATACCAGAAATTTCTCTAATCTAATAAAAAACACGTAGCCTGCAGAAGATGTAGGGGGGAGTAAAGTGAAAGTGAATGTGAAAACGATATTTAGACTTGTTCTCATACTATTCAAGGCAAATGCCAACTCAAGCACAACTGACTTTTAAGATACAATAAGGTTTATTTACCTGCTACCTCTATAATAGCACATATTCTGGAGTTGTTTTTTTGGAGTTTTCCACAGGTTTTTTAATCCACCCCTGTAAAACTAATTGGGGTACAGGTTACCAAGAGGAGGTGTTTTGAAACGACCTTTTCTCTCCATCACCAAAAAATCAACCTCCAACTAATGATAAATTAGAAGTATGAGAAAGCCAAAATATAATTCTACTATTAGTGCGAAAGTTCTTACGCTTATAAGAGATGGGAGAACTGTAAAAGACGTCTGTTCACTGGTAGGAATTAGTGATATGACACTTGCCCGTTGGCGAAGAAAGTATCCTGATTTTGATGCTGAATATCTAAAAGCAGTTAAGAGCCAATGGCAAAGCCTTGATGCTGTCAAAAAGAGTGGTGCGAGAACTTATAGACGAGACTCCATAAAACTCCGTCAAAGGGTAGAAAAACAAACTAAAATCCAGCAAATGCCAGAAAAAGAACAGGAAGTAGTAAAAACTGGAAAGCCACTTGTCTATGAGGGCTTACGCATTAGGTATGGTGGTATAACAGATGACAAGCCGTTTACTCCCTGTATTAACCCTACTAACGGCTTTGTTGAGTATCTGAAGCAACAAGGCGGAAGGTGTATTCAATTCTCCTGCTCACTTGATGCGTTCCGCAAGAATAATCTAGTATGGTATCGTAGGCTAGTGGATGAGAACTCCGCTTTTGATGTTGGTGATTAAGGTGTGTTTTTACACGTTCTACCCCTGTTGATGATTATTCTGTTGCCCACTCCAAATGTTGGACTTCTGGAAAAACCAAAATAGACAGATTGGACACAAGTAGGGTTTTTGACCTGAACAACGTTTTTTGCCGACCTCATATAATATACTCACCAAAAAATGCGAGACCCAAAAGGAATATAATGAACTTATGAGCAAGAAAATGACAAAGTTCACTAAAGAACGTGTGGAAATCGTCTTGGAGCTAATCCGAGATGGCTATTTCGTTGTTGATGCTTGCAGAGGAGCAAACATCGGACGTAGCACCTACTACAAGTGGCTCTCTGACTTCCCTGACTTTAATAAAGCCGTGTGTGAGGCTACGGACTTACAGTGGAAGTATGCCTCACAGATGGTGCGAAGACGAAGACCAAGAGGCTATAACCGCCACTTAAACCGTCCATCTGCTAACTATCAAAGCCCAAATAATCTGCCGTTCACGATGCCCGATGTTGACCGCAAGCAAGCCGTTGATGATGTTTATGAGGAGTGGTGGGCAAGAGAAAGTTTTGAGAACGCCTACTAACACAAAGGTTGGTAATTTTACAGAGGTGAAACAGCCTTACAGCCAAATAGTTATGTTATCCAGCAGATTAACATTGCACAGACTAAAAACTCGCCCGAAATTGTCATTTTCTCGGCGAAATCACTGTAAAATTAAATATCAGTGGCGGCGATTTTCGGCACTTAAAAAGAGGCACTTTTTGTGATATAATTAAAGTGTTCTGAATTTCCAATCTACATACTGGTTCATCTCTGACAGGATGACTAAATATTCGACCTCCGTGTGGAGCACCTCGCTCCAGTCAGGTCGAAAGCCAGTCTGTAGAAAATGAAGTTCAGAACACTCCATAGCGGGGTGTTCCACTTGGTTTTAGGGGAGCAAACTCGCCTTAATATCAAATTAAAGCGGTCGTTCCGCAGGAGAAACAGTATGAGCGAAAAACTAAATAGTAATCCAGAAAACGTTCAAGAAAATGGTGGTGGCAGTGGATGGGAGAGTCTTTCAGAAGTTCCCTTTGCTGGCAACAATAGTCAAGTAGAAAACGTGAACAAGGCACGAGCGATGGCTGAAGCCGCAAATGAAAATATGACTGTTGTTGCAAGAGCAAATAATGTCGCCGAGAATGCCACAAGCGACTTCCAAAAACATTTTGCCGAACGCCACGCAGAAATGCAGCAGGGCTTTGCAGACACTAAAGCAGAACAGACAGCAAAGGAATATGATGCCACTCAAAACGCTGAAACTCCAGACACTTCTGAACTTGTTGATGATATAGATAAGGCACGAGCGATGGCTGAAGCCGCAAATGAGAATATGACTGTTGCCGCAAGAGCAAACGAAGTCGCCAAAAATGCGACGAGCGAATTTCAGAGACACAGCGCTGAAAGAACTGCAGAGATGCAGAGAGGCTTTGCTGATACTAAAGCAGAGCAGGCAGCAAAAGAATATGATGCTAATAACTCTTAACAAATATAGAAAAGCCCCTCACAGCCTCTCTCCGTGGCTCACGGGGGCTATTTTTGTGTGCCGCTAAACTAATATGCTGTCTACTCGTAATTTTGCAAGGTTAACACCCTAATACATCCATTACGCATTTTTGCAAAAATTGCAATTTTGCGTAATTGGTGCTATAATCGAGGAAAGGATAAATTATGGCAAGAATTAGACGAAAATACCTAGATGAGATTATCGGCGTAATGGGCACAGAGGATATTAAGGTTATCACTGGCGTAAGGCGAAGCGGTAAGTCCATCCTGCTCGATGACCTCAAAAAGTATATCAAGAAAAACATTGATGATGCCAATATCATCAGTTTTGACCTTTCTTCCCTGAAATATGAAAAATTACGGGAGTATCACGCCCTAAACGACTATGTCGAGAAACAATACGCTGATGGCAAGAAAAACTATTTGCTCATTGATGAGGTGCAGATGTGTCAGGGGTTTGAACTAGTCTTAAACAGCCTCCACGCTTCTCATAAATACGACATCTACATCACAGGTTCTAATGCCTTTCTCGCTGGTAGCGACCTTGCCACGCTCTTTGTTGGACGGACTTATACTATCGAGGTCTATCCGTTCTCCTTTGCCGAATTTGTCGAGTATTTCGATTATAAGGATAAACACGAAGCCCTAGAAAAATATGTGCAGGAGGGTGGCATTGCTGGCTCGTATGAGTATGATACTATCAAGAAAAAATACAACTATATCAAGGAAGTTTACGACACGATGATTGTGCGAGATATCGAGGATAAACACGGTGTAAAAAATCCAGCCGTGATGGATGGTGTATCCGATTTTCTGATGGATAACATCTCAAAGCCAACCTCTGCTCGTAACATTGCCAATGTTTTGAAGTCTAACCATCTTGAGGCGACCGATAAAACTATCGGTGCATATATGAAATACCTTTGTGGGGCATACGCATTTTATAAGGTGCGTCGCTACGACATTAAAGGTAAACGCTACCTCGTATCTACTGACAAATATTACTTATCCGACCACGCTTTTCGCTATGCCAAACTCGGCACAAAAACTCCGAACTTCGGCGATATTTATGAGAACATTGTAGCGATAGAATTAATGCGGAGAGGCTACGAGGTGTATGTGGGGGCAATGCGAAACGGTGAGATTGATTTTGTGGCGATTAAGGACGGTGAAAAAACCTACATCCAGGTTTCATATATGGTTACAGAACGTGAGACGATGGAGCGTGAAGTTACCCCACTCATCAATATACCAGGTGGCTATACTAAACTGCTCATTGCTGGGACGAAACAACACGAAATGCAATATGAGGGTATCCGTGTCATTGATATTGCCGATTGGCTACTAGAAGAAGATAACTAATTCTCCCAGTTTTTATTACAGTTCGTGTTCAAAACATTTTCGATAGTAGATTTTTCATTCGCAGATACCGAAAGACTATATTTGCTCTTGATATTAACCTGGTAAATCACGTATCTACACCAGAATTTCTCATTTGATGGCAGCCATTCCGAAGCATCCTTATCGCCTTTACTACGATTTGCCTTGGCAGAAGTCGCCATTAAAACGTCTTCGTCATTGATGTAGGTTTTCCATTGGTCATTATTCCAGATATAACCACCAGAAATCCAAACATTACCTTTTGCTACTATGTGGTCTACATCAATTCCACCACCGCTTACAAGGCGGTTATATTTTATGAGTGCCCCAGTGTAGTAATCAAACATCGTGCCAGATTTAATATTACAGTTTGCTTCATCAGTCTTTTCGTTCAAAATATCCCTAGTTAGAACATCATATCTGGTCGGACAACCATCGTTGTCAGCATCATACCATCCTGGCATTGATTGACTGTCATAATCTGGGATATTTGTAATACTTGAGCGAACCACGAGAGAATTGAGTGTGGATTTAGCAGATTTTAGTTCTTGGGCTGAAACTGCGTAAATCGGTTCAAAATCTTGAATATCCTGCGTCGTGAATACACCAGTAGCATAACCGCCTATTCCAGTTGCAACTGCTACACCAACGGCGCCAGCAATCAGTGCAGTCGATTTTGCTTTGGAATTTTTAGCCATTTTTTTCGTAGACATACCTATTACTATTTTACCATAACCACATCACAAAAAATAGATGGCCTCATAAGTTACCAGCACCTACAGAGACCATCTGTGGTATAATGGTAGTAATATGGAAAGCGAGCTCGATACTTACAGCGAGAGCGGTGAAGCCATCGCAAAGGCTGTTCACGGCTTAAAAGATATTGGGGCTGGCACTGATGAAAATGTTGATGTGCGGTCAGAAGACCACAACGGTATAGAAATCAAGTTAAATGACGACACCGAGGAAAAACCCACTACTTTTGAGGCTACAAAAGCAAAGCCTCGTGATAAGTATGCCCAGTATATTGAAGATTTGAAAGAAGAGTTTAGGAGATTAGAAGATGGAAACTGCTAATTCTAACGAGAGTAAAGTAGAGGACGCAGTGGAAGAACTTGACCTTGATGAGCAGGCTTATGAGTATGATTTTGATGACGACTTGGGCGAAGAAGACGAAGAACTTGAGGACGATGTTGAGGACGAAGAAAGCCTTGAAGAAGAACTGAACGAAATCTTCGGCTACGTCGAAGTAGACCGCAAAAAACTCAAATATGTAATGTATCTCCGAAAGTCCACCGAAGACGAGGGTAAGCAAACCTGCTCCATTAAAGACCAGAGGACAATTTGTCTGGACTGTGCAAAGAGGCTAGGCATCAAAATAGACGAAAAAGACATCATCGAAGAGGAAATGTCGGCACGACATCCGAACAACCGCACAAAGTTCACCAAGATGATAAAAGCCATCAAAAAAGGCGAGTATGATGGTATTATAGCCTATCATCCAGACCGTCTGTCCAGAAATATGTTAGAGGCTGGCGAAATACTGAATATGTTAAAGCCGAACCGTAAGAAAGAGGTAGTGTTAAAAGACCTTGTGTTCCCTGCAACGGCATTTCATAATGATAGCAGTGGACGACTGATGCTAGCGGTGCTATTTTCAATAGCAACCCAGTATTCTGACCACCTCCAAGAAACGGTTACAAGAGGCGTAAAAAGCCACTTCAGGGCGGGCAAATCTTCTGGGGCACACAAATGGGGCTACAAACGCAGTCCGAAAGGCTATTATGTTCCAGACAAGACTTTTGCTCTCGTCCGTGAGTGCTGGAAGATGGCACTTGATGGCAAAACCTACGAAGAGATACTCCAGTATGCAGAAGATAACGATATCAGTTATATGACTAAAGAGACCGAGAAAAAGAACGCAAAGAAAGTATCTCTGGCGAGCAAACCACAACTTACACATATGTTCCACGACCCATTCTACTATGGAATGCTTTTGCAGGCTGGCAAAAAGCGAAATCTGCTCAAAGTTCAGCCAGATTTTAAGAGAATAGTTACTCGCAGAGAGTGGGAAGAACTACAAGCCATACTTGACGAAAAATACTCGCTACGAACAAAACCGAAGAACGATGATGCTCCATTCATACCGTTCCAAGGACTTGTTTATTGCGAGTGTGGGAGCAAGATGCACGGTTATGCCTCAAAAGGCAAGCCGAATGCAAAGACACGAACTATCAGATTTGACTGCCAAAATACCAAGGACTGCACCAGAAAATCCGATGCCAAGAAGAACGGTGTAACCGTGAGCGTGCGTGGTGAAGTGATTTACGACCAACTCTGCAAGGAGCTGAAACACTTGACTCTCTCCAAAGAGGCTTATGACGAGTATGACGAGGCTATTGAGGACTACATCCAGATGGAAACGGACAAGTTGAACAAGATGAGCCTGAACCTAAACGCTAGACTTTTGAATGTCAAAGCATCCTACAAGGCGGAACTAAACGACCTGAAGAACCTCACCTTAAGCAAAGCACTCCCTGTTCTTATAGAGGAGAGCAAGGCTCGTGTCGAAAAACTGGATGCCAGAGTAAAACAACTTGAAAAGGAGTTAGACGAGGTTAGGGATAAGTTGCAAGATGAGGACGAAGTCCGTATGACCAAGGAGGAGTTCTTCAAATTCCTCGAAACCGCCCATTTACAGATGAAAAATGGTGATTTTGAGCAAAAACACTTAATTGCCAAAACTTTGTTCTCGAAACTCTACATAGACCACAAAAATAGGCTCACCGTTCTCTGGAAACCAGAGTTCGATGGGCTTATTTCGTCACCAAATATGCATAATGTTAAAAATGGTGATCCGGGAGGGACTCGAACCCTCGACACCAAGCTTAAGAGGCTCGTGCTCTAACCAGCTGAGCTACCGGACCAGCCCGTTCATAAATGAACTCATATATAATTATAGCACAAAAACCCCTATTTGAAAAGTATTTCTCTTTTTCCCTGTCATACTAGGATTATTTTCTTTACAATATATATATTATATGTTATAATTAGAATTAGAACAGCCCCGAATGCTGTTACTCTAAAAAAGGAGGGGCAAAAATATGCCAAACCCTAGAACATTAAAAGTCAACCTCAGTAGTTACGGTTATCACATGGGGGTAGACACCAGAAAAAGCGATTGCAATCGCGAAAGAACACCGCACTGGCACCTCTGTAGCAGATACGGAAGAGAAGGTAGTATCTCTATTTACGGAAAGTGGGTCAAAGAACCCAACGTGGATCGCAATATCAGAAAAGAAGCGGAAGAGCTTACCGCCCGTTATGCGAGAGAAATCAGTGAAGTCTACGAACACAACCGTATCGACGGGGCAGACTACTAGTACCACCGGCCACGACTAATGTCGTGGCCATTTTCATTTCCTAAATACAAGTCTTCGGATTTTTCACCAATAGCTCATCTAATTCTTTATCGCTATAGAACTTAGACAGTTTCTTCATACCGGCCGGTATCCATTTTCCCCCTCTCACATGATGAATATCCGAACCTAGGGCAAAAATCATCTTTTCCTTCGCCAAATGGCAAGCTAGTTTCAAAACCGTTTTCCCATAAATCCCCGCAAAACTCCCAAGATTACATTGCATCAACACTCCCATTTCAACAAGTTCTGACACCAACGAAAAATCAGACGCAAATGAGGTGTATCTCTCCGGATGCGCTAGCACTACTTTATACCCCGAACGAATCAACGACAAGAAAATATCATAATATCCGGGGAATTTCCCGCTCATCGGCAACTCCACCAATAAATATTTAGATGATGCTTTTCCAAGCGGCGAAATCTCACGAGTCTCTAATAACTTCAAAATATCCGGCGTAATATAAATTTCATTTCCAAGATGCACTTTCACTGAAATTCCCGCTTTTTTCAAACGCCGACGCAAGGTAGTTAACAACTTCCGATTTTTCGAAACTGTTGAAGTGTAAATTGTCTCTTCAATATAATGCGGCGTCGCTACAATTTCCGTCACCCCACCAGCAGCAAGTTCAGATACCAAAGCCACCGAAGTCTCAAAATCAGGCGATCCATCGTCTATCCCAGGCAAAATGTGCGAATGAAGATCAATCATCACACCCCCCAATTATTTTTTTGAAGACTTTTCGTCCCCATAATAATAATTATAGTACTTAGAAGAATTACGATTCACCATGTTAAATACTACGCCCGCCACCGTCGCGCCCACTTTTTCTAGCTCATTTTTAGCTGCCAACAAATCGTTTTTGGAAGTTGCCCCATCTTTTACCACGATCAAAGTTTCGTCCACTTCCGATGCCAAAATCACAGAATCAGCAAGGCCACCAATTGGCGCACCATCAAAGATAATAATATCATAACGATGTCTAAGCGATGTCAACAAACGTTTATTTTTCTTAGACGCCAAAAGTTCCGAAGGATTTGGTGGATAAGTCCCACAAGTAATAATATCCAAATTATTCACACCGGTATTATGAATATAATGTGGCAAGTTCTCAAGATCATCTGTCAACAAATTAGACAAACCGTCAGTATTTGGCACATCAAATAGTCTATGTATCCGGCCTTTCCTAAGATCACAGTCTATCAAAAGAACTTTTTTCTCTGCCTGCGCAAACGAAATCGCCAAATTTGCCGACACAAAGCTCTTCCCTTCGCCTGCATTCGTAGAAGTCACCAAAATTGTTTTCAAATTTTTATCAATCGCGGTGAATTGCAAATTCGTACGCAAACTTTTGATATTTTCACTCACAATCGCCTTTGGATACTTTTCCACCACCAGCTCACTTACTTTTGTGCCCTTCTTAGAAGATTTCATATCGTTTTTGCAAACCCGTCCAGTTTTCGCCAAACCATAAAGTTTTTCAATTTCATCACCATGTTTCACTGTATCATCAAGATAAAATCTTAGGAACGCAAAGCCCGCTACACCAAACACTGCTACCGCCACAGCCAAAATCACGTCACGAGTCAGTGTGTTATTTGCTGGTGCATCTGGTGTTTTTGCAATAGAAAGTTGGCTCACATTATCTAGTTTATAAATCTTTGAAACTTCTTCCGAAAACACATCGGCAATTTCATTCGCAATTCTTGATGCTTGCCACGCATCCAAATCTTTCACCGTTACAGACAAAATTGAAGTATCTTCCACCGGCTTTACCGTCAAATTCTTACCTAGTTCCTTTGCGGTCATTGGCAAATCCAAATTAGAAACTACTTTATTTAGCACCAATTCGCTCTTGGCAATCTCACCATAAGTCGTCGCCAATTTTTGCGATGCATTTACATCATTAAGCGTAGATGCCGAGTTAGTCGTATTTTCAGACTTAGCAATCACAATCGTCGTTTGCGCTTGATAAACCGGCTTTTTCAGCATCAAATCATAAGCCACAATCCCACCAACCGCCAACGCAATCACTACCACAAAAGCAAGAATATAATGCTTGAGATAGATAAAATAATCTTTAATATTAATTTCTTCCATAAAAACCTTTACTTGTATAGTATTATATCACGTAACACCTTAATTGTAAAGAGTTAAACAGATAAATACTCGTTAATTTTATTAGTAGCATTCACCACCGATTCCGCCGCTGGAATCATTACATAAAGTGGCCGGCCCGCCCCCATGCTATAAGTCCCTTGCATCGAACCCGTCCCGTCTACCAAAATAGACTCCACTTCCCACTTAATACCATCATTTAATTGCATCCGAATAAACGAAGAAATATCATCTCTCGTTAATGAAGTCTCAAACGAATCTGCCGCGATATTGAGAATTTCTGGAAGCCTCAAAACATAGTCCTTTGATCCAGAAAGTTTTGCTACAATCGCCGAAATCACTTGCATTTGATTTTCGCCACGATGCCTGTCGCCAGTTTTGTAAGATTTTCTTTCACGCGCAAAGCGTAGAGCACAATCACCATCCACCATTTGCTTACCCACTACATAATTACAAGTTTTGTTTTTACCTTCTGCACCAAGGCTCATCGCCTGATCCGAATCAATTTCAATTCCATTTAGCTCATCCACCACCTTCACTACCGTATCAAAACTTACCTTTGCTGTATAGTCAATTTTAATACCGAGAAAATCTTCAATCGTAGTTTTACTCATGTTAATACCATAAACCCCAGCATGAGTTAATTTATCCTTGATTCCCGTAGTACCATGTAGTTGCACATAAGTATCTCGTGGAATCGAAACCAACAGAATCTTAGCCTTAGCCGGATTCACCACCGCCAGAATATTTACATCAGATCTAGCAGTAGCCTTCACGCCATTTCTAGAATCCGACCCAGAAATATACAGCACAAACGGTTCTTTAGTAATCTGCTTTTCAATAATTTCCGCATTTTCACTCGCAATCTCAATTTCAAAAGTATAAATCACTCGCGTATTTTTGATGGTATCCGCCGCCTCTTCTTTGAGCATTTCCATCCGGTCTGTTTCAATTGTAATCGCATCCACAATATCTCCGTTTAAGACTCCGGTAAGCGTATCCAAATCATCATAAAAATTCGCTTCAAAGTTAATTTTGGATTTTAGATATTGCTCAGCATTACCCGCCTTTTCATCAGTTTTGAGAAACCCGATATTTTTAGTATTTAATCCGCTCAATTCTTTAACTGTACTTTTTTCCGTTACCACCACGCTGTATTGTTTGGTTTCTGGTCTTCGCTCAGTAATTTTGTTTAGAAAAGCGTTAAACGCATCAGTATATCTAAGCGCAAAAATAGAAAGCACAATCGCAATTACCGAAACCGCCCCACAGGCTACTTTGGTAGGAGTAGAAGCTCTTTCTTGTACTAACAATTTGATGATGCTAAGAGCCAAAAGTATAATTAGAAATCCAGCTAGAAGTACAATAAAGATTCCGCCAATAATATTAGTAGAAATCAACGAAATCATTAAAAGCAGTGAAGTTGCAAATTGCGCACCTACTAGAATTGCGCCCACAGTTTTTGGCAGCAATTTAAATTTAAAAGTTTTGCGTTCTTTCTTGATTTTTTCCTTTTTTTCTTTTTTCGGCTTTTTTGGTTCTTCTGGCATTTCGGCTTCCAGATCTTCGATTTTTAACCCTTCAGCTTCTTCCGGCCCTACCTTTACTTCCGGTTTTTCTACCGCCAGTCCAGCATATTTTGGC
>CAZHGO010000004.1:13020-27147 GCA_964532185.1 uncultured Candidatus Saccharibacteria bacterium
TTCCGGCCCTACCTTTACTTCCGGTTTTTCTACCGCCAGTCCAGCATATTTTGGCGTTGCTCTCCATACACCGTCAGTGTTACTTTCTACGCTAAAAGCACTGTTGTTGTAGTCATCGTTTAGCGCATCCCATGGTGAACTCTCACTTCTAGTAAATTTATTTTTATAAGTCTCAGACATTTGTTTCCCCTTTTTACTCCAAATGCCCACCATATATTATATATAATTATTAATATCTTATCACATCTATTCTATACTGTCAATTGCTATGACACATTTAATCTCTAGCAAACAAATCTCTCGTATAAACTTTGTCAGAAACGTCATTAAGTTCGTCTGTCACCCGATTAGATAAAATTATCGAGCAACTTTCCTTAAACGAATCCAAATCCGAAGTCACCGGCGCCCCATTGAATTCATCTGCCTCGAGAGCTGGTTCATAAATCAATACATCTTTTCCCGCCTCCAAAAGATATTTAATAATATCTTGCACCGCAGAAGATCTAAAATTGTCCGAATTAGATTTCATAGTCAAACGATAAAATCCAATCGTTTCTGGACTCCGTGTTAGCACGTCCTCCGCAATAAATTTCTTTCGCGTTGCGTTGGATTTTACGATCGCTTCCACCAAATTCTGTGGCACATCCTTATAATTTGCCAACAATTGTTTAGTGTCTTTTGGCAAACAATACCCACCATAGCCAAACGATGGATTATTATAATGATTTCCAATCCTCGGGTCCAAAGACACTCCATCAATAATACTTTTTGCATCAAGTCCTTTAGTCGCCGCATAAGTATCCAGCTCATTAAAATATGCCACTCTCAGTGCCAAATATGTATTAGCAAACAACTTAACCGCCTCCGCTTCCGTGCTGTTCATAAATAGCACCGGTACATTCTCATTCAAAGAAGCTTGTTTCAAAAGCGCCGCAAAAATCAAAGCATTTTTAGAATGATCCCCCACGATAATTCTAGACGGATAAAGGTTGTCATAAAGCGCCTTACCCTCACGCAAAAATTCCGGCGAAAAGAAAATATTAGAAATGTTATATTTTTTTCGCACCGATTCAATATAGCCCACCGGGATTGTAGATTTCACCACCATCGTAGTGTTAGGATTACCAAGCGACAAAACTTTTTCTATCACGTCTTCAATAGAACTCGTATCAAAGAAGTTCTGTTCTTCATCGTAGTTAGTAGGCGTAGAAATTACCACAAAATCCGCATTATCAAATGCTTCTTTATAATCCAGTGTCGCCTTCAAATTTAATTTTCTTTTACCGCTTTTGACCTCTTCAAAATACTTTTCAATATATTCATCCTGAATCGGCGAGATAAACTCGTTTAACATTCGCACTTTTTCTGGCACAATATCTAGTGCCACTACTTCATGGTATTCAGAAAGTAATGTCGCAAGCGACAACCCCACATACCCAGTCCCAGCAATCGCAATTTTCATTACTATATATTATATACCTTTTTTGACATTTTGTAAACTACCTTATATTTTAGTATTGACAACGGCTTTTTGACACGGTATAATAGAAATATAAAGGTTCCTCCCTGCCGAATGAGCCCCTGGGCTCTTCTCCAAACGAGATAGGCGGGGAGGTCATTTTTAATAATACAGAGTGCTACCAGCAGCAAACAAATCAAAATCAGTCTGTTCAATATTGCGAAGCAATGTAAGCGGCCGCTTTTCATTCCTTTCTAGCCAAACATATTTTGACCATGCACAATAATCGGCAATCTGCCCATTAAAATCTGACAAAGTTCTATGGAAATATATTCTATATGGCTTTCCTAAACCTTTCAACTCAGTTTTCATTTCTTTTAAAAAAGCTTTTTGCTGTTGACCACGAAGACATTTATCAAAAATTATAATTACTCTCGAAAAACCATTAGATTTGTATTGTATGATAAATTTCGATAACACAGTTCCTAATTTGGCATAAAATTTAACTGGATTCTGTAACGATGGATTTGTTTTATTCTTCTGAGCATAAATAAAATGCATATGTATCTTATTTTGCATTCCTTTTATGTTAGATAAAACATCGTTTCTAACAAATTGCCTATCCTCACTTGCATGAAAATACTCCACATCCACCATACCATTATCCAAATAATTATATTTTAATTTTTGTAATTCAGATGCGGAATAAAAAGGATCCGTTGTGGCAACTGCCGCTAAGACATAGTATGCGGTACCCGTATTACTAAAATCCAAATTCCCAGATTCGTCAACATATACAAATAGCGACTTCTTTATATCTTCCTCCATATTTTTCATGCTAATAATTATACTAGATTCCCATCAAATCCCAAAGTATAAGCATTCCATTACGAAGAATCAATATAAATTTTGCAATCAAAATTGGCCTATATCCATTTATCTCTTACGTAGAATTTTTTTTACAAACCTAGTAGCCTCTCCAAACATTTTAGTATTACGATAAGCTACGATATATAGAATATTTGGTAACCCAATACAAATCAATCCTTTTATTGTAAAGCCTAAAACGCCATCAAATCTAACCATAGAACAAACAAAATATGTAATCACACAAATTATGACAGTGACCAAAGCATATAACCCATGTCTTAAAAAATACTCTGACACTTTTTGGCTAGTAAAATAATATTTGAACAAAACTCTTGATCCACATCCAAAATTAATAATCAAAAGCGATAATAAAGTACCTATTATAATACCATAAACCCCAAAAAAATGTCCTAACACTAAATTCAATACAATATTCAAAATAGCTTCCAATATATCATAATGTTTATTCTCATACCAAAGTCCTTTTGCCTCGGTATAAACAAACCTTATTTCACCACATTCCAACGAATAAAAATAAATACAAAACAGTATTACAATTGCATATGAAAACATATTATCCCCACCCATCCACATTTCCATCAAAGGCTGGTACAAACATACCAAACAAACAGTTAACCATCCAGATATCCACATATAAACAAAATTAAATTTATTCATATCATTATAATTTTTTTCCACTGATTCAGTTACAATACTATTTCCTACACTAGCCTTGATGGAAGATGCCAAAATACCTATAATACTAGCGACTGCCACCATAATCATATAGTAATTTGAATATATAGCTACAGCCGTCAAACCAACCATTGAAGATATAAAAATGCTGTCAAAAGAGTTCCTAGTGGTTATACAAATTTTCTGAATCATTATTCCAGTAACTTTTTTACGAATATCTTTTTTCTGTTCCTTTGAAACTTCACCACAACAAACACATTTTGGATACTTTTGTTTTACAACAATTGCCACAACGATATTGTTCAAAATTGACGTTATACACTGCACGATAACATAAACATAATAATTTTTAAATACGAGCAACACAACTATTTGGCCTATAAATCTCAGAAAGCCTGTTAATGTATATATATTACTTGCAATATCATTGCGCTGATAAGCATTCAACAAGGCACCTTTATAAGCAAACAAAAAATATGTAGATACAGTATTAAATAAATACAACATATATAGCATATAAATATTTGCTCCTACTGGGACATTACCTTCAATCAAGTTTGGCAAGAACGGCATTATAGCAAGCCCAATTAACAAAATAATTATGCCTATAATACGATATATCTTTTTATATAAATTCATTAATCCACAAACAGTAACCATGTCTCGTTCTGCTATCGGTTTATACATACTATAAATAATCGCACCGCTAAACCCCATTTCTGCAAGATTCAAAACCTGCAAAATAGAAGTAAACAGGCTGGACAAACCTAAATATTCTGAACCAAGTGTTTGTATTATTACTGATCTTATAATAAATGGAAAAACCAAATAAACCATCTTGCTAATAAGCCCAGAAATAATATTTCGAGTTGCATTTTTAGTACGTGACATCTATTCAGTAAATCTCCTGTTTATAGTTCATTAAATTATCCTATTAACTATATCAACACTCTCCAATAATTGTTTCATTTTATCCTTCATCTTATAGTAAAAAATTATTTTTTTAATTTGTTCACTACGATACAAATATGCAAAATATCTCATCCTAAAAGATAGACCAGAATAATTTGGTAAACAAATCTCTTTCACAATACTTTCCACATCTTCAATATTTAAATAGCCCATCATCGATTCCAAAAGTTCAACTTCTCGATTATCAATCAACCGTATCTCATTTTTTTTAGCCATTTTTTTAATAATATTCATCGCGACATCAATCTCTTGCATCCTTTTTAATAAATTATCTTTTGAATTCGTTATACTATTACCATTCCAACAGTAGTAATAATAACTTTCACATTTATTTAAAAAAATCATGCATTTTATTTTATTCTTTATAATATAATTCAGTATAAAAACTACATCCTCACAATAATTAATACGTTCATCAAACTCCACACACATATTTTTTTTAAATATAAACCCCCAAACAAATCCCTGTAATTTGTCTGTCATAATATCATGTATAATGTCCCTTTCGCTATAAATAGTTCTTCTTGACACATTTCTTTCCTTGCCTCTCGAATCGACACGTTTTATTTGCACGCTAGTCAACGCATCATTCCTATAATTTTTTATCAAATCCTCAACAACTCTTTCACCCATCAAATCATCTGCGTCCAAAAATATGATATAATCACCTGTAGATTTTTCCATACCCAAATTTCTAGCAGAACTAACACCCTTATTTTTTTGATAATAATAAAAAATATTTTCATATCTATCAACATACATCTTACATATTGCTGAAGATTTGTCAAAGGACCCATCATCAACAAGGATTATTTCCAAATTTTTATACGATTGATGTAAGGCACTTTTTATTGTGCGCTCAATATATCTGTCAGCATTATATATAGGAATAATTAACGACACTTTAGGAGTAAAAGAAATCATTTATTATCCTCCAAAATTGCATTTAATATACGTTTACTAGCAGAACCATCACCATAAGGATTTTTAGCTTCTGACATTCTTTTATAAGACTCATCGTCATTTAATAATTCTTTTGCACTATCGTATATACAATCTATATCAGTACCCACTAATTTTAGAGTCCCAGCCTCAATTCCCTCCGGACGTTCAGTCGTATTCCTTAATACTAACACAGGCTTACCTAAAGATGGCGCTTCCTCTTGAACTCCGCCACTATCAGACATAATAAAATACGCCCGTCCCATAAAATTATGAAAACTCACTACGTCAAGCGGCTCAATTAATTTTATTCTATCATTATTACCCAAAATTTCTTCTGCTATTTTTCTCACCCTAGGATTCAAATGCACTGGATATACTATCTTAACATCTGTAAAATCATTTACTATTTTTCTCATAGCTTCAAAAATTCGCTTCATAGGCTCACCTAAATTCTCCCTCCTATGTACAGTAACTAAAATCATTTTTGAACTACCAACCCAATCTAATTCAACATTCCTATATTCAGTATCCACAGTAGTTTTTAAAGCATCTATCGCAGTGTTGCCAGTTACAAAAATCTTTTGTTTCTTATTAGAGCAAAGTTTTAAATTATTTTTACTAATTTCAGTAGGCGCAAAAAGATAATCAGAAACTCGATCAATAATTTGACGATTTATCTCCTCTGGAAAAGGAGAATATTTGTCATAAGTTCTAAGGCCTGCCTCTACATGTCCCACCTTGATTTTTTGATAAAAAGCCGCCAAAGCAGCCGCCATCGCTGTAGATGTATCTCCATGCACCAAAACTAAATCTGGTTTTTCTTTTATAATAATATTTTCAATCCCTTTTAAGACGTCAATCGTAATCTGTGTCAATGTCTGATTTGGTTTCATAATATTAAGATCATATTCTGGTTTTATATCAAACACATTTAATACCTGATCTAACATATCCCTATGTTGAGCAGTTATACAAACTACCGATTCTATCCCGTCACAAAACTTCATCTCTTTAATAAGTGGAGCCATCTTTATAGCCTCAGGACGAGTTCCAAATATAGAAAGAATTTTCATTTTACGCATTAAACACCTCTCTCATGGTTTTCTTAATGCCCTGCGTATTGACATGAACATAAAATCTATATGGCACATAAATTGTTTTATATAAAATATTGCCAATATTTTCACCATATTTTCTACACAATTTTTTTCGTAAATTTCTTAATTTAATTTTGTCATTATCTAGCCACGATCCAGCAAAATGGTGTATCGCCACAGTATTCTCAGTTTTATGTATAACTCCTGTAGAAGTATTTTTTGGACAAAATACATCTGATGAATATAAAGCAAAACCGTTAATATTTTGCAATTTATTATTTTCCACAAAACCATATTTTCTACAAATATTTGTAATTATTTCGACATTTGTTGTTAAATCATAAGAACCATCGTCCACCAAAAAATGCCTTTCATTATAATATTCGATAAATTCACTAAACAAATTAAAACCTTTTCTACAAGACATAATACCAGTAGTTATCTTCCCACTTGATTCAAAACCAGAAAAAGCATCGTGAATCAAAAATTTATCAATTGGAGCAATCAGTTCAACATCTGTATCCATATATACACCGCCACAATTGTGCAAAGCATAAAGACGTACATAATCAGTTACAAAAGCCCATTTTTCAGCATCATAGGCCTCTCTTACATACATATTCGAATTTATATCAAAGTTGTTTTCATTCCATTCTATAATTTCATAATCTGGACAATATTTTTTCCAACTTTCTATACATTTTTTAGCATCATCCGACAAAGGTTTATTGCCAAACCAACAATAATGAATAATTTTCGGTATTTTCTTACTCACAAATATACTCCTTTTCTGGCATCAAACAAGTTTTATAATCGTATGCGGAATTCCACTCTGGTTTATTTATCATAATAACTGAGGAATAAAGCATAAACAAACTAATAACTACCGACTCTAACAATATTTTACTTTCTCGTATATTTGCTTCAATGATATTTGGTAAAGCAATAATAGAAAAAATCGCATAATACTGTGAAACTCTTGATAATACAGCCATATTTATAGACACAAAATAAATCGCTGCAGCAAACAATAAACTATACAAATAAAAACTATACTTCTGTCTTTCATTCTGTCTAATTACGAACAGAGAAAAAATGTACATCGTTAAAAATACCAAAGTCGAGACAAGATTTCCCAATTTGGCTTCGCCTATCATATTAGTATAATAAATCTCTTTATCAAAAAACGATGCAACAAAAGGATATATTTGATTTAATAGAATCAAACCTAAAAAGGCACATACAATAATCAACAGTACTCTCTTTCTAGTATACTTTAAATGATATATCGGATAAATAAAAACCGCAATTAAAGCTGTTGAGTGAAATAAAGTTGCAAAAAGAACAGTTATTATATACTTTATTATTTTTTTCTCTTTTACAAATTTAAAACCTAATAATAAAATCAACGATAAAGCTAAAAATTGTCGCATCATATTCATAGATTGATACAAAAATAGCAAATTAACAAATAGCAATACACTCATAAGATAGTTATTGGAATTCTCTTTAATAAATCTATAAATCGCATAAGAACAAATTAAACCCAAAATACACAAAAACATCCTAGAAGAAATATGCAAATAGCTTAGCAATACACTAAACGCCAAATATCCTCGCTCAAAATAACTATTCATATCTAAAATTTCCCACTTATAAAGATCACATTTTTTATAAAGATCTAGATAGGCGCTAGTATCATTACCAACTGTCATCTCTCTAGAAGCAATTATAATAAACAACGCCACAAAAACTATAATCAAAAATAATTTATTTTTTGTCTTTTTATTCATCTTGCCCAAACGCGTAAGTAAATACACAATTACTATAAAGGCACACAAAATCATATTAAAAATCATATTAGCCCCTCATACTGCATTAGACATTTTCTCGTTACACTTTCCCAGCCATAGTCATCATTAGCTATTTTAGTATTTTTTGCACACTCATTCCTAAACTCAACATCATCAAATATTTTTTTAATAGCGCCAAAAAGTTCTTTTTGATCAAAATTTATACCTATCCCACATCTATTATTATTTATATATTCCCCAAAACTTGTACCAAATGTCACGATACAAGGCAGACCAAAAGACAAAGCCTCAAGTAGTCCCATAGGTTGCCCTTCCCATCTAGAAGGTTGAATAAAAGCATAGGCATTAGATAATATTTTCTTCTTTTCATCACCATAAACTGCATCATTTAAGATTATTATTTCAGAAACATTATTCGTCATTATCAAATCTCTTAATCTCTTATAATCGTTGTTAGAATCTCTACCATAAAGAACCACCCTAACATCATTATCTAAAAACCACTTCTTATTCGCAACCACAGTATCAACAAGCAAATCTAAACCTTTGTGTTCAATACTATATCTACCTATATAAATAAAATTTTTATTTCTAAAGTTCTTATTTCTCTCTTCTGCGTCAATTCCATTACCAGAAATAACAAATTTATGATTACTCTTTATACTGTTATCCTTTTCATATTCACTTAGATATTGAATTGCCAACGAATTTTTAATAAATTTATTAAACAGCAAAAAGTTCGCAATCTTCTTTTTTATTCTTTTCCTATTTTGCGCTAAGCTAGTCAGACAACCATGCGGAATGATTATATAAGGAATTTTATTATTAATACATTCTCTATATAATTTAAGATATGCTGATTTATAAATTTCATTAAATATAACTAAATCTGGAGCGTTAAATCCGTCAGGTAAAGAAGAAATATTTTTATAATTAAAAGCACTGTAAGAAAAAGAATCAGAAATAAAATTATCTTCCATATTAAAAACTGCTACATCGGCTATTCTTCTTTCGTATTCAAAATACTTAGTAACTGCAACAGCCACACCGTTACCATTTTGATTTCTTAATGAAGTTACATGTAAAATCCTCATAGCTTTATTCCTAGTATACTTTCATTTTTCACAATACAGCCTATACATACATTAACCATCCCATTCGCTTACTAAACATGCTCCTAATAAGACTTCAGTGTCACTCGTATAATACGGTGCACAGGAACAGGCCGGCGTAAACGTCATTTCTCCAAAAATAATTTTTCCATTATCATTATATAAATCTATCCTTACAAACGGAAAATCCTTTGAAAGTCTTTCTACATATCTAATCATTCTTTCCAAATTCTTTGGCTTCTCAATATTTTTTTCAGCACTCCAAGATTTTTTCTCATACGGCAATCTATTCCAATCCATATCATAATAACTCAATTTCAATTTTTCGTCACGCTCTGAACACACCAAAATACATTTTACTTTTCCATGCATGCAATAAAATTTATAATCTAAAGGCATTCTATCATCTTTATCACAAAGATACTTTTCAATAATAATTCGTGGTTTAATTTTTGTATAATGTAATTCTGCTGTCGCATACCCATACTTTTCTTTTTGCCAACTTTTAATTTTTTTACGTGCAGCATCAATATCAAAGTTCATCTTATCCCTCACAATAATATTATACGCACAGCCATGTGTACATTTTATTGCAAACTTATCCGGCAATTTATCAAAATCAATTTTATCAAAATCATCATATACTCCATAAAGTTCATTCAAAATCTCACCACATCCTTTTGATTCTACATATTCACGTACCGCATATTTATCCGCACACTGAGAAACTAAATCATCATCATTATATTTATTTAATTTCAACCAGGTAGTTTTTTCATTAAAAGTTTTTGGACTTTTTAAATTCGGCCATTTATGCGTACGCATTAAGAATAGCAATTTCGCATTGAACTTTGGCGAAATTTTTCCTGACAAAGTCAAAACTCTTTTTCCAAAGTTCGTAACCAAGCTTTTCATCACACTCTCCTCTTCACCGCATTAAAACAATACCACATAAAACAGTACCAGCTCCTAAGCAAATTCAAATGTTCCACATTCCTATATAAATTCCATGTCCTCTTCAAAGCAACAATTTTATTCGAAGATAAACTTTTGTCACTTCTTCGATAAATCGCCATTACTTCCTTCATGCCATAAGCTTGGTCTATCTTCTTTAACACCTTCCACCAAGTCGCTGTATCCTGTCCCCTCCTCACATCCGGCATCTTAACATCCCCCTTCTTCAACTTCCGCATATCAAACATCACCGTACTCGTCCAAATCGTCGTATTTTTCAGCGCCTGCTTATATGTGATCGTAGAAGGCACCCGCACCACTTTCCCATTTGGTCGGCCAGCAGCATCCGCAAACACATAGCTTGCATACGAAAACGCCGCGCCCGTTTCCTTCATAAACTCAATCTGCCGCTCCAATTTTGAAGGCTGCCACAAATCATCCGCATCCAAAAAACAAAGATATCGACCACGCGCCGCCGACACCCCACGATTGCGAGCCTTCGCCGCCCCGCCATTTCGCTTGCACAAAATCACCCGGATTTTCTCATCCGCAAACTGCCCCACCACTTTCAAAGTATTGTCAGAAGAACAATCATCCACCAAGATTAGTTCCCAATTTTCGTAAGTCTGCCCCAAAACCGAATGAATCGTATCATCAATAAAATCCGCTGCATTGTGCATTGGCACCACAATACTCACGAGTGGGCCCAAATTCTTAGCAGAACTCATAGCAGATTTTTTTGATTTCTTGGTCGCCAATTTTCATCCTTACGCCCACCTGTGCCAGCCACAAAGCCAGCGCAAAAATCAAACAGTTATTATTACTTGTAATTATACCACACTTATCCAAAAATATCAACTATTAGACCACAAAATCCAAGCAAAGACCTACCGCGTCTTCAAGTTCCGAATATCCCCCAAAACCCCCTCTTTCCCCGCATCCACACCCTTGCCAGAAAACACCGCCTTCACCGTCAAAAATAAAATCTTCACATCTTGTCTAAACGAAAAATTCTGTACATAAATAATATCATACTCAATTTTTTGAAAAATTGAAATTCCATTTCTGCCTTTCACCTGCGCAAGTCCCGTAATCCCCGGAAGTACCGAAGCGCGAAGACGCTCTTCCTTATTCATATTAGTCCAATATTCTGTCACCCACGGACGCGGCCCCACAAAACTCATTTCTCCAGCAATCACATTAAAAAGCTGCGGCAACTCATCAAACGATAAGCGCCGCAAGACCCCCCCCATTCGCGTATATTGATCTCGGCAAGAATAATCACGCATGTCATTGTCAAAAACCATACTTCGGAATTTGAAAATCCGAAACACTTTGCCATCTTTCCCCACTCTCTCTTGCCGGAAAAACACCGGACCTTTACTATCAATTTTAATCAAAACCGCAACCAACAAAAACAAAGGAGAAAAAATCACCACCAACATAGTGGCAAATACAAAGTCCATCACTCTTTTGATTGTGGCGTATCTTGGCATCAGTTCTCCTTAACCTGATGCCCACCCAAAAATCAGTTACTTACATCATACCACAGACAGCCATTCATGTCAAATAAGCTTCTGGTGTAGATGTCCCGCAAGGCAAGAACGAGCAGCGGAAGGAGCCGTATTGAAGATACGGCGACTGAGCAACACAGTTCTTAACGCAACGGAGCGCTACAATAGAAGCTTATTTTGCGTACTCGATAGCCCGTGTTTCTCTAATCACATTCACTTTAATCACGCCCGGATAGCTCATCGTTGCTTCAATCTTATTAGCAATATCTCGAGCCAGTTTAAGAGCCGAAAGATCATCAATTTGTTTTGGCTCTACAATCACCCGAATCTCACGCCCAGCCGAAATCGCATAGGCTTTATCAATACCTGGAAATGAAGTTGCAATATTTTCAAGGTCGCGCATTCTTTCCGCAAAGTTCTCCGCCGAAATATTTCTAGCACCAGGACGCGCCGCACTCATTGCATCACAAATCTTAATAATCACCGCTTCTGGAGTAGTAGCTTCAATGTCATCATGATGCGCTGCAATTGCGTGCACTACTTCATCCGGCATACCATATTTTTTGGCAAGCTCTGCACCAATTTCTGCATGCTTACCTTCAATTTTGTGCGTCACCGCCTTGCCCATGTCGTGCATGAGAGCTGCGGTCTTAGCAACACGTTTGTCCGCACCAATTTCTTCCGCAATCATCCCAGCCACATGCGCCATTTCAATAGAGTGTAACAATACATTTTGTCCGTAAGAAGTACGGAATTTAAGTTCACCAAGAAGGTGCACCAACTCACGCGGAATCCCCACCAAACCAACTTCGCGCACCGCATCTTCACCAGCCCGCACTACTTCTTTTTCAATTTCTTTTTCACCCTTAGCTACCGCTTCTTCAATCGATGCCGGATTCACCCGTCCATCTTTCATTAAACGCTCAAGAGCATATCTTGCCACTTGGCGACGAATTGGATCAAAAGAAGACAAAACCACCATACCCGGTGTATCATCCACCAAAATATCTACACCAGTAGCACGTTGCAAAGCTTGAATATTCCGCCCTTCCTTACCAATAATTCGGCCTTTCATATCATCATCCGGAAGATGAAGTGCTGTTACTGTTCTATCTGCTGTTACTTCAGAAGACATCCGTTCCATTGCAGTTAAAAGAATTGCCTGTGCAGTTTCTTCTACATCATGCTTAATTTCTTTTTGCTCTTTGGCAACCAAATTAACGAGATCTTGCTTGATATCGTTTTCGGTCATTTTCATAAGTTTATCACGAGCTTCAGTTTTAGAAAGCCCAGCAATTTTTTCTAGTTTTTCGTGTTGCTTATTGCGAATATCACGCACTTCATTTTTGAGATCCTCAAGCTCTTTTTCTTGTACACTAAGCTTCTCGGTCTTTTTCTCCAATTGATCGAGTTTGCTATCTAGCGCAGTTTCCCTCTCAGTCAAACGGTTTTCAGTTTTTTTCCATTCTTTGCGTCGTTCATTCTCTTCGGCTTGGTTTTTCTCCGTAATAGAAGATGCCTCTTTTCTTGCAGTCAAAACGATTTCCGACGCCTCTTTTTTGGCTTTTCTCACCAAATCATCCGCCTTGTCCTTACCACCATTCTCATTGTGTTTATTATAGGCAAAAATCCCTCCCGCCCCTGCCGCCAGCCCTACCACTGCGGCAATAATTGGGATTACAATTTCCATAAATTACCTTTCTAATTGTTTTTGTTGATATTTTTCTCTATACCAACGGGTTAACAAATAACATCAATTTAATTAATTTCCATTATCTATTATACCACAATTTCAAAAAATTTCTAGGCGGGGATCGTCATTTCTACAGAACCAGTAGAAACATTGCGCACTATCAAACTCACGCCATCCCAAGACTTTTCTATTTTATGCGTCACCCATCCTGCCGAATTTCTCACCACCAAAGAATTAGATAGTATACTCCCCTCAATATAAGCAGTGCCTTCCGGCCCACGATAAATTACCCCATTAGAGAGCAACATCTCCTCCAATTTTCCCATTTTTTACCTCCACTTATTTCCCCCATTTTACCCCACCAAAAATCAAAAGACAAGCTTAGGCGAAATCATCTTAGCTTCAAAAACGCATTCTTTTTAAGCTTTCCAATTTCTACAAATAAGCTTTCCAATATAAATTTTTCAGTGTTTTCAAAAATCAGCCTAACATATCAAAATAAAATATTCAACCCACCACCTATAGTTTATGGTTAAATCTTGCAAATGTTTTTCAATCACGTTATAATTAAAGTGCAACAATTAAGTATTTTATAATGGCAACGCTATATTTTATATATAGTATTTGCTGAAGCATAAAAATGGCATCATGAGGAAGTCAGTGCTTCAGCGGCTCGCCGATGAAATACTTGATTGTTGCACCTCGTGGTGCCATTTTTAATTGGCACCACAAAGATAAAGATAACAGAGTGAGGTACCAATGAAAAAACATATATTATATATAGCAACAATTATAGCTGGAACATTTATTGCTACGCCAGTCTTCGCCACCACCATGGGCACTAATGTCAATATTCGTCCATCCATGACTTTGTCCGTTTCTTCTAATGATATCAATCTAAATTTGAATCCTGCTACCGAACCATTTGATACCAAAGACCTTACTGTTACGATTGGCACTAATAATCCTACAGGATACAAATTATACTTAACTTCTGATTC
>CAZHGO010000005.1:0-3104 GCA_964532185.1 uncultured Candidatus Saccharibacteria bacterium
GGTGTGGTATTATAACTAAATAAATCTCACCAACGCCAATTTTTTTTGTGGCCTACTTCGTTGCTCTACTTAAGCACGCAGCGCACGGAGAACCCGTAGTAGCGGTGAGCGCTGTTCGCCGAATTCACGTCCGGACTATTAAAACCCAAAGCATAGGCGCGAATAGAGGAATAAGACGAGGACGACCAATAGTAGCCGCGCGCGCCTCCATTGTTGAACGTACTGGACTCGTAGCGGCCAGCGAGCAAGAAATTAGGGAGCGTCCCTGGGCCGGCGTTATTGTAAAAGACCGCGGAGTCTTGGCGATATGATGATTCTAGGTCAGCACCGTAGGCGGTAGCAAGTTTATAGAAATCGCCTTTCTTATAGCCGGTAGTAGAAGTAGCTGAAGTATCGCTCTGGTTTCCGGATTTTGGTAGTCTCCAACCTTTTGGACAGATTGAATAGGCGGCATCTGGGCCATCGCCAGTGACGGCGGTGTCACTAGCGTCTTTTCCGCCGGCGGTGGCAGCGAGCCAAGAATAGTAGGAGTTATTAGCTGCTGAAGTTTGTGAAGTAGTTTCGTTACCAGTGTTGTAGACATAGGCTTTAGTATCATCATCAAAGCCAGTGGTAGAAGAAGCTGGAAGAGTGTAATAATTGTCTGTAGGCACATCAGAATCGCTGGCATTTAGAGTAGTGCCGCCAGCAAGGTTGAGGTTTGAGGTCATCCAACATTGCCCATCCGCTAATCTTGAGATTGTATAGAGTTGTTCGTCTCTTTTGTCTATCACCACCTTGGGGTCTTCAGTACAGAAATCTGAGGTGACATCTTGCATGTAGGTTTGCGTAACTATGGGTAAAACTTTAAAATTTAGACTTAGTTGATATAGCCCAGATGGCTTGGTATAATCTATCTTGGTAGCAAATCTAAGGGTGGTGGTGTCATTATTAGTTTTGGTGGCATTACTCAAAATAGTATCACTGCCAGAAAAGCCTATGTAGTCATTTGCTAGGCCGTTTTTGTATCCCCATCTGTTGACAGTGAAGGTGGTATCAGTATAAGTGCCACTGTCTAATGTTTCTATGGTTTTAGCACTATCTGCTGTGTTAGTTAAGTTTGTACCGGTTGCAGACATGGTGAGGTTGTAGCCAGTAGGGTTATTGGTGCCTACTGATACACTAAGATCTTGGTAGGCAAAAGGCTGATTAGCTGGGTCTAGGTTTAATATAATAGTATTAGTAGGGATAGTAAGGGTGAGGCTAGGCTTAATCGTGACAGAAGTATCAATACTAGATGAATTGGTCGCAAGGGTGTGATTATTTGGAATAAATATAGATAAAAGGATTAAGAAAGCTGCGCAGACGAACCTATATATATATATATATATTGGAAGCCGTATTACGAAGAGTACGTATAACCTTAAGCATAACTTTATTGTAAATCATAAAAACTAAAAATGCAAGCACCTATTTATAATATCTTTTTAAAAATTCTTGTTTGTAGTCTTTGAATGTGTCGTCTAGGATTGACTCACGGATACGATCAACAGTTTTTACGACAAAATGCTCGTTGTGAATGGAAGCTAAGACTTTGGCGGTGATTTCGTCGGTTTTGAATAAATGATGCAAGTAAGCTCTGTTGTAATTTTTACAACATTCACAATCACATTCTGGCATGAGGGGAGTAAAATCATCTTTATATTTAGCGTTTTTGATATTAATTCTACCATCTAGTGTATAGAGTGAGCCATTTCTGGCCATTCTAGTAGGAGCAACACAATCAAAAGTATCACAACCGTATTCGGCACCGATGAATAAATCAATTGGCTCTTGGCCCATACCAAGAAGATGCCGTGGCTTTTCTTCTGGCAAGATATTATTGACAGTTTTTAGCATTTCATCCATACCGTCGGCCACAAACACACCGCCGATACCAAAGCCATCCACATTTTTGCTCGCGCAGTACTTGGCCGATTCGGCACGCAAATCGTTGAATGTGCCACCTTGCACTACAGCATATAAATACTGTTCTATTTCGTTTTTATTTTTTAATTTATGGTGCTCCTTTACACAGCGGTCTAACCAACGGTGGGTGCGATACATGGCATCTTCCATGTCTTGGCGGTTTTCAGATTTGGCGAGCTGGTCAAACGCCATGTGAATATCAGCACCAATAGCCCATTGAGCCTGCATGGATGATTCTGGTGTCATTTCTAACTTGTCGCCATTGATGTGTGACTTAAATTTGGAGCCTTCCTCAGTAATTTTGACATCAGGCAGGGAAAAAATCTGAAAACCGCCCGAATCCGTGAAAGTGGGTCCGTGCCAACTACTGAATTCGGCTAGACCGCCGGCTTTTTGAATTAAATCTGTCCCCGGAGCCAAAATTAAATGATAAGTGTTGGCAAGAATAGCCTGCGAACCTAAATCACGCATTTCTTTCATAGTAAGTGCTTTGACAGAAGCACGAGTGGCAGCACCGACGAAACACGGAGTTTTGATATCGCCATGTGGAGTGTGGATCACCCCGGCGCGCATTAGACCATTCTTTTTTTCGATATCGAACTTTAACATATTAACATTGAATCTCCATAACTTAAGAAATTGTATTTTTCTTCAATTGCGTGGTTGTAAGCATTTTTTAAATTGTCCCAACCGGCAAAAGCTGAAGCTAACATCAAGACCGTAGATTTAGGAGCGTGGAAATTGGTGATAAGAGCATCCACTAATTTAAATTCAAAACCAGGATAAATAAAAATGTCGTCTTCGCCCTCGGTCTGGCCAGTTTTGGCATAGTATTCTAGGGTTCTGGCAACCGTAGTACCGAGCGCCACCACTTTTTTGGCATGTTTGATAGCGACTAGAGTATCTTGTGGAATACGATACCATTCCGAGTGCATCTGATGGTCTTCGAGATTTTCGGTTCTAATTGGCAAAAAGGTGCCGAGGCCGACGTGGAGAGTAAGATATTTTATTATCACACCTTTTTGCTTTAATCTTTCTAATAATTCTTCCGTCATATTAAGTGAGGCGGTGGGGGCAGCGGCGGAGCCCATGTGTTTGGCCCAGACAGTTTGGTAGCGCTTCTTGTCATCATCCGTGGCGTCGCGATGAAGATAGGG
>CAZHGO010000005.1:3204-27146 GCA_964532185.1 uncultured Candidatus Saccharibacteria bacterium
AGACAGTTTGGTAGCGCTTCTTGTCATCATCCGTGGCGTCGCGATGAAGATAGGGAGGAAGTGGCACAGTGCCGTATTTTTCGGCCAGCGTGCTAAGCAAAACATCAGATTCCACCTCTGCAATGCCATTTCCTAAAATTTTAGTAATTATAATATTGCCAGGATTTAAAACGTCACCTTCATGCAGTTTGCCGCGATACATCACGCGCTGGGGTTCATCACCGTGTTTTTCTAGCACCACTAGCTCGCGTTGGCGGCCGTCTGGCAAGGAACAAAAAATCCTAGATTGCATCACGCGGGTATCATTCAAGATTAACAAATCACCCGGATTTAAAAAATCTGCTAAATCTTTGTAATGGCTATCTTTAATTTCGCCAGATTCACGATTTAGAACCAACAGCCTAGTAGTGCCACGAACTTTGGGCGGAAACTTGGCGATTCTATCTTCTGGTAGATCGTAATTAAAATCAGAAACTAGCATTTTTCAAATCTTTCTCAATTTGTTTTTGATATCTTTCTTCTTCCGAAAAAATACAACCACAATATTTTTGCATATATAACCCCATTTCGCGGGCTTTTTCTTGACCCTCACGAAAACCTTTTCTAAAATCGCGGTAAATAAATTCTACGCCAGAAAGTTTTGATAATTCTTCGCATACTTGTTTTAATTCTTCGTGTTTTTGATACGGTGAAACTAAAAGGGTAGTGGTAAAAGCATCGTAACCATGTTTGGCGGCATATTTTACAGTTTCGCCAAGACGTTTTTTGTAGCAATAATTCACGCAACGATTCGAAATGTCAGATACTACATTTTTGCAAAATTCGTCCAAGCCATAATCTTCAATAAAAATTGCCTCAGCGCCAACTTTTTTAGCATAATCTTTGAGGCAATTGCGACGAGTTTTATATTCTATATATGGATGAATATTAGGATTGTACCAAAAAATAGTTGGCTCAATACCTTCAGAACGTAATGAGTCAATACAATAAACGCTGCAGGGAGCGCAGCAGGTATGCATCAAAACTTTTTTCGCCATAATTTCTTAACTTTATTATATCAAATGTGGTAAAATAAGTCTATGGAGGAGGTAAATGTCTAAGACTATTAGTACAGACACTAGAGCTTTTGTGAAGTTCTGGTTAATTCCGGTAATAATTCTGGCGATATTATTTATTTTGGGTAAGGCTCTCACTGGGCTAGTTATTATTGGTATTTCGATTTTTTTAGCACTGGCTTTAAGGCCTTTGGTTAATAAAGTAAATCGCTTTTTTACTAAACATTTTGGCACCGAGAAAAAGCATCAAACCGTTTCGGCGGCCTTGGCTTATATTATTGTAGTGGTAGTGATTGGCGGAATTATCGCAATTGTTGGACCCGTGGTGGTAAATGAAACTTCCAAATTCATTCAGCAAGCCCCAGAAATGTTCGAAAAGAATTTCGGTGGCTGGGAGGGGATAGATAACTTCGGTAGAACTATCGGCATCGAAAACTTACATGAAGAAATTGTCACTGCGGTAGATGGTCTGTCTAAAGAAATCCTTAATCAAATCAGCACTAATTTCGTGGCAAATGTGAGCAATATTGCTAATATCGGTATGAAAATAGTATTGGTTTTAGTTTTGACTCTATTATTCTTGCTAGAGGGGCCATCACTGGTGGCAACATTCTGGAAGAGTGTAAGTAGTGGAGAGCAAAACAAAAAACCAATTACGGTAGCACAGAGAGTTTTATCAAAAATGGCCAATGTAATTTCTACTTATGTTTCTCGGCAAATGCTGGTGGCGGTATTGGACGGTTGTGCCTCTGCATTGATTGTATTTATTTTATCATTATTCACCAATATTTCGTCTTCTCTGGCGATTCCAATGGGGATGATTACGATGGTATTTTATATGATTCCAATGTTTGGCCAATTTATTGGTGGCACACTGGTTACTCTGATTTTGGCCTTAACCAATCCGCTAGCTGGAGTGATATTTGCAGTAGTATATATATTATATGCTCAAATCGAAAACAATATTATCGCACCAAAGATTCAAGGGAATGCACTAAATCTGCCGGCGGTGATGATTCTTTGTGCAATCGTAATTGGTATGTATATGTTTGGACTGCTAGGTGCGATTATCGCAATCCCGATCGCAGGCTGTATTAGAGTTTTGATTGACGAATATCCCAATATAAAGGTGGCAAATAGGCAATCATGAATAAAGCCAAAAAGAAAAAACTGCGAAAAATAATTTTGACGATACTTTTTATCGCGTTTTCGGCTGGGGTAATTATTGCCACGGCCGTCAATGAGTTTAGCGGTAGCAATGAAGCCGCAGATCTTAAAGATGTACATCTGAATGGGTGGCTATTAATTCCGGCGACAATATGTTTTTTGATTATGATATTTTTAGAATATGGCAAATATGCTTTGATGATTTCTAAATCTACCCCTAAAGGGACTTTTTCTAGAAGGGAACTTTGGAAACTGTCATTTAGAACCGTAATGCTGGGGCGCTATTACGATAATATCACGCCAGCAGCAGTGGGCGGACAACCAGCGCAAATTTTGCAAATGCGAAAAACTGGTAAATTTTCTAACGGTATGTCTACCGCGATTCCGATTTTTAGTATGATTTCTGGGCAATTTACTTTTCTTTTGATTGCGATTCCGTGTTTTATTTTTAGTGGAATACTTTTTCAATATCCTTTGCTTACTACTGCGGCCTGGATTGGACTGTTGTTTTTTGCCTTTTGGCCGGTGATGGTGCTTGGCACTATGTTTTTTCCAAAACCCACAGCTAAATTTATCAATTTAATCGTAAGATTCTTCGCCAAAATTAAAATTATTAAAAATCGTGATGAGGCAGTAAAAAAAGTAGAAAAAGAAGTGGCGGATTATGCGGAAAATGTAAAATTAATCATCAAAAAACCTGGCGTAGGTGGTTGGGTGATGGTGATGTCATTTTTCTCGAATATGTTCCTGTCTTTTATACCATATTTTGTATTGATTGCGTTTGGGGGAAATATCGATTTTGGTGAATGCTTCTTGATGACTACGGCGGTAAGAGCGGCAGTATATTTTGCACCGACACCTGGTAATGCCGGTGTGGCGGAAGGTACTTTTTATATTGTGTTCTCTAGACTTTCTACTGGCTACGTATTCTGGGCAATGATGCTGTGGCGGCTGTTTTCGTACTATATATATATTATAGTGGGGCCTTTGGTTTATCTTTCGATGCATTTTGAGAAAAAACGAAAGGAGCGAGATGATCACCAAAAGTAAACTGGCCAATCAACCAAAAAATAAACTGACCAACAAGTTCCAGCCGATCGATATGAGTGTAGATGAAACTGGCAAGCGTAAAAAGAAATGGAAAAGGTTTGTACTTTTGCCGCTTCTATTGATTGTGGTGGCAGGGGCAACTTTTGGAGCGATTTGGGGGATTAACTTACTTAATAAATCGCCTGTAGAGTCAGAAGTACCTACAGAGTCAGAGATGCCTATTGAGCTCAATGAGCCCACGGACCCGGAGCAGCCAGAACAACCAGAAATGGATGATGATACCGCTAGTATCCAGCCAATCACTAGTGTGCAATCGGCTAATCCTACGATTGGTCTGGGTAGATTAATGTTAATCAATCCGAACTTTACCGTGGAAAGGGACTTTATCGCCGCTAGAAAAAATGAGTTAATTAGCATGGAGGGGACTTATGGGGTTGTAGAAGGGAATCGTTCTACTAATGGCGATAATTTACTAGACAAAGAAGCTGCGGCAGCATTAAACAAAATGAATGCAGATTATACAATTGCAAACCCTGGACATAGTTTACAAACGCGGTCATGTTTTAGGGAAGTAGGCACGAGTTGCGGCAGAATGTGTGCAGCGACCGGCACCTCAGACCATCATACGGGGTTAACCTGTGACTTGATAGACCCAATTTATGGAAATTCTTTGGATACTGGAGAATACAATAACCATATTGAGTGGCAGTGGCTGAAGAACAATTCATACAAATATGGTTTTATTGATAGATTTCCGGAAGCATGGGCGGGTGGACCAATGAGCGAACCGGCCAACGTGGACGAAAATGGTACTACTGGGCTTTTTGAAACTTGGCATTATCGTTATGTGGGAGTGTATGCCGCCACTCAAATCGCTACTGGTGTATACAATAATGGTCAGTATGATTCTCTGGAACATTATCTTAAGGCCCGTGGCTTAGTATCTAATTTATTAAATAATTAATGTGCTATAATAATTATATATGTTTAAACTTCTAAGGTTTCTGAAGCCATATTGGTGGCAGGTTTTGGTGCTACTGCTTGCAACGGTAGGGCAAGTTTATGCCACTTTGCAACTTCCGGCCTTGATGGCAGATATTATTAATAATGGTATCATACCTGGTAAAATGGACGTAGTTTGGCAAAGCGGTTTGATTATGCTTGGCATGGTAGTACTTTCTGCGATTACTTCGTTTGTGTCCAGTTATTTTTCTGCTAAAGTAGGGGCATATTTTTCTAGAGATCTTAGAGCCGCGATGTTTACTAAGGTTTTGGCTTTTAACCTGGCGGATCTCAAAAATTACAGCACTGCAAGTTTAATCACTAGGACCACTAATGATGTCTCACAAATTCAATTGATTATTACGATGATGCTGTCCCTCATGGTAAGAGCGCCGCTGTTTTGCATTTTGGGGCTAGTGATGGCAATTCAAACTGCACCAGAAATGAGCTGGATTATTGTGGTAGGGATTACCGCAGTGGTAGTATCAGCGGTGATTATTCTGTCCATAGTGGGGCCAAAGTTTAGAATTTTTCAGACTTTGGTGGATAAGATTACTTTAATCACACGCGAAAATCTTACTGGAATCAAAGTAGTAAGAGCTTTTAATAATGAATCTTTGGAAATCAAAAAATTTGCCAAAACCAATAAAGATTTAACTAAGCTTCTGATTTTTATCGACCGAGTTTTGGAATTGCAAAATCCTTTGATTAATATTTTCTTCAATGGAACTTCGCTGCTTTGCTCGTGGGTAGGGATTTCGCTTCTTAGCCAAGATTTTGCTTATCTTGGTAATATGACCGCGTTTTCGGAATATGTGACTTTTGTAATGATGTCGTTTTTGATGTTGTCGCTGATTTTTGTGATGCTGCCAAGAGCAAATGTTTCCGCAAATAGAATTAATGAAGTTCTAAAAACCAAAGAAAAAATTAAGTGGCTTTCAAAAACTAAGGGTGTACCAGACAAAAAACCGTCAGTAGAATTCAAAAATGTAGATTTTTCTTATCCGGATGCAGTAGAAAAAGTTTTGGATAATGTTTCGTTTGTGGCAGAAGCAGGCAAAACTACCGCATTTATTGGTTCTACTGGCTCAGGTAAATCTACCTTAATTAACTTGGTACCGAGATTTTATGAAGCCACGAGTGGCTCGGTCTTGATTGATGGTCTGCCAATTGAAAATTATAGCAAAGATGACTTGATGCACCGAATTGGTTTGGTGCCGCAACGCGGAGTATTATTTTCTGGCACGGTAACGTCTAATATTAAATTTGGCGCACCGTCGGCGACACCAGAGCAGGTGAAAAAAGCCGCCGACATTGCACAAGCGACTAAATTTATTGAAAAATTACCGGGAGGATTTTCGGCGCACATTGCCCAAGGTGGCACCAATGTGTCTGGCGGACAGAAACAAAGACTTTCGATTGCTAGAGCAATCTGCAAGAATCCGGATATTTTTGTGTTTGATGACGCATTTTCGGCACTAGACATGAAAACCGATGCTAGACTTCGCGAGGCGTTAAGGCCGGTAGTATCTGATGCAGTAGTTTTGATTGTGGCGCAACGCGTTAGTACGATTAGGGATGCCGACCAAATTATTGTACTTGATAAAGGCAAAATGGTAGGGAAAGGTACTCATAAGGAACTTTTGAAAAAATGTCTGGTCTATCAGTCTATTGTCAAATCGCAACTTTCGGATAAGGAGTGGAGAAAGGAGATGAATGGGGCCAAATAATCCTAGTTCTAATTTTGTAGCCAAGAACAAAAAGTTTGCCTGGAAAGAATTTAGGCGGTCAATTAATCCATATATGTTTTTGATTATTGTTTCAATTATTTTGGCAGTGGGCTCAGCAATGCTGGCGCTATTTATTCCAAAAATTTTGGGTGATATGACTAATATTGCAGTAAATTCTTATCCTGAAATTGATTGGGGGCAAATTTCCGGGAAAGCCGTAGTGGTGATTTTACTATTTTCTGGCGCGGCGATTTTAAATTATGCTCAAGCTTTTATTCTGGCGGTAGTATCGGCTAGATATACTCGGGATCTTAGAGCTGAAATTATTACAAAAATTCAAAAATTACCAATATCCTATTTTGATACACATAAATATGGCGACACTTTGTCACGGATGACCAATGATGTGGATGTTCTGACCACCTCGATGTCGCAGGAAATTGCGGATGTGTCGCTCAGCCTTACCACCTTGATTGGTGTAATGGTGATGATGATTTCAATCAGCCTGCCTTTGTCTCTGGTCTCGTTTGTAGTGGTGCCAATTTCGGTCTTGGTGGTAGGGAAAATCACCAGTTTTGCGCAAAAATACTTCCGCGAGCAGCAAGCCACACTCGGAGTTCTCAATAGTAAAATTGAGGAAGATTACGCAGGCGATATTATTATTAAATCAAATTCTTATGAGGCAGAAGCAACTCATAGTTTTAAGGAAACTAATGAAAAATTAGCTAAATCCGCCACTAAAGCACAGATATTCTCATCTTTGTCTTTTCCGGTGACGCATATTTTTACAAATCTCGGCTACATTGGGATTTGTGTGCTGGGCGGTATGTTTGTGATTGAAGGGAAAATTACCATTGGCGGCATTCAGGCTTTTATTCAATACGTGTCTAGGTTTAATCGCCCAATTACCGAGATCGCTTCAACTACTGCTACGATTCAGGCTTTGCTTGCAGCTTCTGAAAGAATTTTCGAATTTCTTTCCGAGCCAGAGGAAGAACCAGATCCAGAGCCTTCGCTGGTACTTAAAGACGTGAAGGGTGAAGTAGAATTTCATGACGTCTGTTTTGAGTATCTGCCTGGCGTGCCGATAATTAAGGATTTTTCGGTAAAGGTTGCGCCTGGCACTAAAGTGGCGATTGTGGGGCCAACTGGCGCAGGAAAAACCACAATTATCAATCTTTTGATGCGTTTTTATGAGCCAACTTCTGGGTATATTAGTGTAGATGGCGATCCGATTAGAGAGATGAAGCGAAGTGACGTTCGCGCAATGTTCGGTATGGTGCTACAAGACACTTGGCTATTTTCTGGCACGATAGAAGAAAACTTGCGCTATGGCCGGCGCAATGCTACATTCGAAGAAATTAAATCTGCGGCCAAATCTTCTAATGTGGAACATATTATTGAAGCCCTGCCGCATGCCTATAAATCTGAAATTTCGGAAGATTCGGATAATATTTCAGCTGGGGAAAAGCAGCTGGTGACGATTGCGCGGGCAATGACAGCCAACCCGCCAATGATGATTTTGGACGAAGCTACGTCAAATGTAGATACTAGGACAGAACAATTAATCCAAGATTCTCTAGAAAAATTAACTGATGGCAGAACTTCGTTTGTGATTGCACATAGATTATCTACAATACGTAATTCTGATTTGATTTTGGTGATGCGTGATGGGCGGATTGTAGAAAGCGGAAATCACGCAGAGCTTCTGAAATTAAATGGGTTTTATGCGGAACTTTATAATTCACAGTTCGCGGAGAATTAAATTTGATATTTTATAATGCTTGAGGTATAATAAAAATAGCGAGACAGCTACTAGGAAACTGTCTCAATGGTTGGTTAAGGAAGATTGGCTATGCCAATCTTCCTTATTTTTTCTTTGGTTGTTTGACCTTTTTGCCGAAATTGAAGATAATAAGTGCTATTTGACCCATATCTTTTCCTTTCTAGGACAACTTTAGTTTACCTAGTACACCGTTTAGTGAGTCCTCGCAGTAAACTGCTGGGGCTTAAACCCAACCCGCTAAACCAATCAAAGCCAACCCGACACCTCTTATATCATATCTAAAATCAAAATTCAACCCCCCACCTGCAAATCTGTAGTCACTACTTAACCAAGCAACGGATGAAGCTTCCTGCCATACGGAAATTTGCTGTGCCTATGCTCGTAGAACCAGAGACATACGATAGATAATATCTAGTGGCTTGTCCAGATGCAGTACTGGAGAGCCAGTATGCATGAGTGGAACTATTTTCTAGTACGCCGTTGGCATAGTAACCACCATACCCAGGATTAGTCGAAGCGAAATAACTAATTACGCCATTTATGTCTTGTTGGCTAGGCAACTTCCAGCCGGCAGGACAAATATCTTGCGTAGTTTCGGCGGTGTTATTGGTACCGACTATAGAGCCAGCAGAAGCAGCAGCATAATTATACCAGGTGTTGCTACCGCTACTATATAGACAAGCGTTGTTGTAGCTACCGCCCGTAATGGTTCCGCCATATGAACCATAACACGGAGAAGTAGTGGTAGTTGCGTTGGCCAAGTCGCAATATCCGGTAGAAGTTGCGCAGCTACTGATAATTTTATTGGTAGTAACATTAGTCTGGACAGGATATAAGGTGCCCTTTTGATATGCCAAATTTTGCGCCATCCAAACTTTTCCATCACTAAGCTTTCTTATTTTGTAAGTTTTACTATCTCGAGTGTCTTGCAAGCTATAATCTTGGTTTGCGGTCATTGAACTTATGACTTTAGTTTTTTCTGTAGTATTTAGGCCTAAGAAATCTTGCATTTTAGTGATATCATTAATAGTGATGTCGCTATCTGTATTCAGCACACAACGTATATAGCTGCCTGCCATTCGATGATTGCTAGGCGCAACACTAGCAGTGTCGGAGTTTGAGTTATAGCTTAAATAATACCGTGTGGCATTACCCGATGCGGCGCTGGAATACCAATATCCCAAGTTTGTACCCTGAATACTGCCGTTGACATAGAATCCTCCGGCGGTTGGAGTAGCTTCCGCGATATAGCTAGTCATATTTCTTAATTCATAATTACTAGGCAGTCTCCACCCAGCTGGGCAAATATCATATTCAGCCACATTAGCATTAACTGTCCCCGTGATACTACCCGCACTAGCAGCAACAAAATTATACCAAACAGTTTCGCCACTGCTATCTTCATTGGAACCTTTATGTAGGCATGGATAGGTATAGCCATCGCCACTTTCAATGTTAGCCACTATACCATCGCCACCATTATAAGTACCGTTGCATCTATCGCCACTACTGCCATTATCAACGAGGTCATAATAAGCAAGTGTCAATGGACTAGCCGAAGTATAGATAGGAGATATATTGGAAGTACTACTATCCAATGTTGTGCCAGTGAATCTTAAATTATCTATCATCCAACAAGTATTGTTAATTTTTCCGATGGTATAAGCTTGCTCATCACGTTTGTCTATTACCACCGTTGGTTCTTCCGTACAAACTGTAGGATCAGTAACGATGTCTTGCATGTAATTGCTAGTAATCGTCGGCAAAGCTTTAAAGTTTAGACCTAATTCATAAGTACCGGATGGTTTAGCGTAGTCTATTTTAGCGCCAAAACCAAGTGTGGCAATTTTCTCGTTGACTGGGCTTGAAGATTCAATAATAGGGGCGCTAGAAGAAGACGTAAAAATACCATAATTACCAGATGAGCTAGTAGAATCCTGAGTAATTCTGTAACCCCAATTGTTGGCAGGAAACGATGACGTGGTAGTAGAGCTAGTAAGATTAGGGATAATTTTGGTACTGTCTGCTATGTTAACTAAATCTGTAGAGTTGTTGGAAGTGGTGACGTATAGTTTAAAACCGCTCCGGTTATTGGTGCCTACTGTTACGGTTAAATCTTTTTCGTCAAAATCATGATTAGCCGGATCCAAATTCATCGTGATACTATTAGCGGGGATGTTTACAGTAAGTGATGGTCTAATAATGACTGAAGTATCTATATTAGTCGCGGTTGCACCCCCCCCCCCATTAAGAGGGTGAAGGGTGTAGCAAGGCACAAAACACCTGCAAGAGCAGAAAAGGTTTTTAGCAGATTTTGCACGACCTTAAGCATAATTTCATTGTATTATACTTTTTTGGCTTTGGCAAGATATTTTTTGCAAAAAATTATAATTCTTTTTTGATGAGCTCAAAGACTTCTTCGATGGTGCCGGAGGCATCAATGGTTTTGATATTAAAATCTTTAGCGATTTTGAGATAGGCTTTGTTTAATTTTTGTTGGAAAGTGTCTCCTGCTGATTTCCAAACTTCTTTTTTGCGGTCCCAATCTTTATTATCTTGAATGCCGAGACGTTTTCTCTGCTCTTTTTCGTCTAATGTCAAAAGAAAGATTTTGTCTGGCTTAAAATAATGCTCTGGCATGACAAGCTTGTGAAGTTTAATAATAAAAGATTTACTAACACCGGCGCCATAACCTTCGTAAACCAAAGTAGAGAGCCAATTTCTAGCAGTGATTACGATATCACCGTTTCTTAATGCCGGTTCGGCGAGTTTTCGCCATTGTTCATAGCGATTAACCAAATATAACATCACTCTGGTGCGATTATCGATGTCTTGTTTTGAACCATAATTTAATTTGGCGATGGTTTTAATAAATTCGTCATCGCTACCAGTGCCAGATTCAGAATATATAATCACTTTTTTGCCTTGAGACTCGAAATATTCTTTGAGCTTGTTGGCTTGGGTATCTTTGCCAGTGGCATCCTGACCTTCTATTACAATGTGCATCACTTTCTCCTCTCGACGGGTCCTGCCGCTGCACATCCCCCAAAAATGGCACGTGCATTTTTGGGGGTCCCCCTAACAGCGTCACCCGTCGATGTTAAATACTTCTCATAACAAGCGGGGCAGATGGCACGATATTCAATTTTGGTTTTGCCATCGTCGATTAGCACATCTGGACCATCGGAAACTAATTTGCTATTTAGAAATCTCGCATTTAATGTAGCTTTTTTGCCACATTCGCAAATGGTTTTGATTTCTTCAATTTCGTGGGCAATTTGAAGAAGTCTAGTGGCGCCTTCAAAACCACCGTCTTCGCGTTTGAAATTAAGCCTGAGACCGTAGCACATCACTGGTATATTTAAATCTATTGCGACTTTCATCAATTCGTCGGCTTGTTTTTTGGTGAGAAATTGCGCTTCATCTACCAAAATACATTGAACGTTTTTGTATCTTTTGGTGATTTTGTCATATAAATTAGTATTTCTATCAAAGCAAAAATCAGTTTCTCGTTCTGGCCCGATGCGAGTGTAAATTTTGGTGCCATGTTTGGTGTCGGTGCCGGGTTTGATGACGCAAACTTTGTGGCCACGCTCTTCATAATTAAAAGCCACCTGCAAAAGCTGCATGGTTTTGCCACAGCCCATAGCCCCATATCTAAAATACAGTTTTCCCATATGCTATAATTATATCACTCTTGGCCTTTTCTTTAAAAAGAAAAGGCCAACAAAAGAAACCAGTAAGAAAAATGAATTGAAAGTGAATTCCAATTCATTTTTTGTTTTATAATAATTATATGAATGACTCCTGGAAGGATTTTCTGAATTCGGAATTCAATAAACCTTATTTCAAACAATTATCCGAATTTCTACATAAAGAATATGGGGAAAAGACAATTTTCCCACCAAAAAAATTGGTATTTTCGGCATTCACCACGGATCTTAATGAAGTGAAGGTAGTGATTTTAGGGCAGGACCCGTATCATACACCAGGGGCAGCAGAAGGTTTGGCTTTTTCGGTGCCACCATCTCAGCCGATACCGCCAAGTTTAATTAATATATACAAGGAAATTGACAACGATATCGGGAAACATGTAAATCCGTCTGGGAGTTTAAGAAATTGGCAAAAACAAGGCGTGCTATTATTAAATACCGTGCTAACGGTAGAAGCACATCGGCCCAAATCGCATAGTGGCAAGGGCTGGGAAACTTTTACCACGGCCGTAATTTCGTATTTAAATAATAATTGTGATGGACTGGTTTTTATGTTGTGGGGAAGAGATGCTAGAAATAAGAAATCTTTAATTGATTCTTCGCGCCATTTGATTTTGGAAGCAGCACATCCGTCGCCGCTCTCGGCCTATAACGGATTTTTTGGTTGCAAACATTTTTCTAAATGCAATCAATATCTTCTAAAAAACGGCAAGAAACCGATAGAATGGTAATTTCAGTTTTATTTAAGCTTATAATATATAATAGTATGTAGAAAGGAAAATTATGGAAGAAAATGAAGAAATGATTGCAAAAAATAATAACCGGGCGATGGGGCCGGTGGCGGAAAATACCGACAATACATCGAGCACTAGTCGGCCGACACCACCGACTAACTCGGATGGATCAGAGATGCAGATGGGTACTCCGCCAGAGATGAATTGCGATAGCGACTCGGAAAATTGTGAGATGCCGGAGCCACCAGAAGGTTTTGATGGAGAAATGCCATCAGACATGCAGGGTGGTGAGCCTGGCAGTCGAGGTGAATTTACTACTTTGGGCACAAATAGCAACCCAGATGCGATTTTGCATCCGGTGGCTTATCTTTCAATTGGCGCCGGTAGCATGATTTTGGGGATTTTGATAAGTTATATGTGCTTTTCAAAATTTTTCCATTTGAAGCCAGGCCAGACCTTTGCAAGTAGAGGGAAATTTATTTGGTTTATCGTGGTAGCGCTAGTTTTGACAGTGGGCATATGTACACTCGGATTTTTCATCCCAAAGTGGGTAAGCTAAATCCATTTTGATAAACGAATATACTCCGGGGAATTTTTGGCATATGAGCCAAGAATATCCTCGGTGTAAGTTTTGCCATTAGTAATATTGAAAGTCTCTACTTCTGGCATAGAAGCAAGAAGTCTAATGATTGCTTCGTCGGTATCAATGTTGGTCATGGATTTTGATGGGTCGGTGGAATGAGAATGAACCCGGAGTTCTTTATAAACGAACCGTTTGATGCCAGCCTGAAGGCAATGTTTGAGGCAATTTTCGCAAGTGGCAGTGAGATTATAAACTGTGCAGCCAGTAAGGTCGCGATGCGCATACAAAAGCGCGTTCATCTCGGAATGAATTGCAAAATAATATTTCATCGGGCGTTCGTTTAAAGTCATCTTGGATTCGTCCGCGCCTTGAATCATGCCATTATAGCCAACCGATACCACACGCTTATGGTTATCCACAATTACACAGCCCATTTTAGAAGACGGGTCTTTGGATTTTAGCGCAACCGTTTCGGCAATTTTTAGAAAATATTCGTCCCACTGTTTTTGTGATGTAGCCATTTTTCCTCCATTTCACCCCTATTATATCACGAAATGGGGGGTGGGGGGTTGATTTTTTTTGCGAAATATGACTATAATCTCAAAATTTAATAAAAGGAGGAGCTATGCTTAAAAAATTACGGCAAAAAATGTGGGTAAAAAATATCAAAATCACATTAAGCTTATGGTTTTTGGCGATACTTTTTATGGTAAATTCGCTAATGCCAGTTACGGGATTTTATCAAAATGTGGGGGCGGTGAGTTGTCCGGACGTAAAAATAATTTTTGCGCGGGGCTCGGGAGAAGAAAGGTGGGTGGATCAAAATTATTTAACTTTTAAAAACGAACTCACCGAAAAATTAAAATTAACCAGCCTGACATATGAATTTGAAGATTTGGATTATCCGGCGATTAGCGTGGCAAATCCACTGACACTTCTGACGACTTTTGTGAGCGGTGGGGAGGCTTACGAATTTGGCGAGAGTATATTAAAAGGTTTGGCGGAACTCAAAAAGGAAGTCGGTAGCTCGGCCTGTCCCAAGACTCGTTATGTGCTAGCGGGCTATTCGCAAGGTGCGATGCTGGTATCAAAAGCTTTAGGATTTTTAAATCCGGAGAAAATTATTTACGCGGCAACTTTTGGTGATCCCAAACTTTATTTACCGGAAGGAGAAGGTTTAATTCCGCCGGCTTGTCGGGGTGTGAATTTGTCTAATTACCGGATTTACGTGCCGGATTGCCGAGCATATTCTGGGATGCTAGGCGGATATAATCCTTACCAGTCGGCGGATTATATTGATAAATTAGGCACGTGGTGTAACAAAGCAGATTTTTTCTGCTCTTCACATCTTAGTATGAAAGACCACACTTCTTATGTGTCGGATGGACTTTACGCGGACGCATCCAAAGTGATTTTTGATAAGATTACTAAAGCTTTTAAAATTTCTAATAATTATGTGTCGTTGCATGATACCGCGATTTTGATTGATTCTACGGGTTCGATGAGTGGTTTGATTGATGATTACAAAGCGGAGGCTTTGAGTTTGGCCAAGAAAACTCTTGATGCTGGTGGCCGGGTAGCGCTTTATGATTATCGGGATTTGGATGATCCGTATGAAGTCCATGAGCATTGCAATTTTGAAACTTGTACACTTAATAGTTTTAAAAATGGGCTTTTTGAGATTGAAGCGGATGGTGGTGGGGACACGCCGGAATCTTTATTGTCTGCCAGTTTTAAAATGATGAAAAAATTAAACTGGAAGTATGGTTCTACTAAATCGGTGGTAGTTTTGACGGATGCAGATTATCATGAGCCGGATCTTGACGGGGTGAGCTTTGCGGATGTGGTCAATTTAAGTAAATCGATTGATCCGGTGAATTTTTATATTATTACGCCGGAAGAAACGATGGCATATTACAGTGATTTGGCTGATGCTACCGGTGGTAAAGTGGTGAATTCGGCGTCGGATCTTGGGATTTTGACGGGTGAAATTATGGCAAGGTATGACTCTTTGCCAAGAGTGGAAGAGGATTTTGATGATGCTGTTTTGCCGAAGATTTCGGATTTATTGATAGAGTATGATTCTAACAGTGTGAAAGTAAATTTTAAAAATACCGGCACTTTCGCACTAGTGATTTTGAATGATGTGATTTTGGGTATGACGGAAGAACAGGAAATTACGATTACGGATGTTAATTTTAGTTCTGAAAATTCGCTAAGACTGGTGCCACTTGGCGAAAATGTGCGAGGAAATGGGGTGGATGTGAAACTTACTGCGGGTGCAGGTATGGGTAGCTTAAATTTAGATATAGAATTGCCTACGAGTGCAATTCCCAAAGCTCCTAATGCCGGGAGGCGGTGAGGTGCCAATGGTCACCGTATTCACATTTATAGACACCGAGTTTGGTGTCTAGGTGGTGGTCATACTCAGCGATTCTGGCAGCAGCCTCGGCGTCTTCTTTGGTAGGGTAGCAAATTTTGTGTTGGTCGCCGACCCAACAACGTTCCGGTTCGTAAATTCTGTTCATTTTTGTATTTTTTGCCATATATTTCTATTATATCACAGATTAGTAAAAAAGTCAAGTTTACCCCTTGAATATCTGGTAGGGGTGTGATATAATTACCATTATGGTTTTAGAGAAAGACAAAATTCGGAACGTGGCGATTATCGCGCACGTGGACCACGGTAAAACTACCCTTGTAGACGGGCTTCTTAAACAGTCCCACACTTTTCGCGATAACCAAGCCGAAATGTCTCAGACTCTAATTATGGACTCTGGCGACCAAGAACATGAGCGGGGAATTACTATCACCGCCAAGCAGACTTGCGTGCATTATAATGGCTATAAAATTAACATTATTGATACTCCGGGGCATGCTGATTTTTCTGGCGAAGTGGAAAGAACTCTTAATATGGCAGACGGAGTTTTACTCATTGTAGATGCTCAAGAAGGTCCGATGCCACAAACTAAGTTTGTTTTACAAAAGGCTCTCGATCTTAAATTAAAACCGGTGGTAGTGATTAATAAAATCGACAAGCCGGCAGCCAGAATTGACGAAGTATTGTCAGAAGTAGAAAGCCTATTTTTGGAACTTGCAACGGACGAATCCCAGCTGTTTTATCCAGTGTATTATGCGATTGCGCGTGAAGGTAGGGCTGGCAAAACTGCGGATCTTGATGATGATTTACATGTAATTTTTGAATCGATCATTAATGATATTCCGGCACCATCGGTGGATGAAAACGCCGAATCGGCTCAGCTTTTGGTAGCAGCACTGGCGGCCGATAATTATCTTGGCAAATACTGTATTGGTAAAATTTTTAGAGGCAAACTTAAAAAAGGCCAAAATGTCAAAGTTTTGCATAATGGTGAAACCAAAAATGGCAAGGTTGAAAACCTATTTATCTATAAGGGGCTTGGTAAAGAGGAGGTGCAAGAGGCGATTGCTGGGGATATTGTGGCAATTACGGGAGTATCTGAGGCTAACATTGGCGATACCATCGCGACTGGCGATAACCCAGAGGCTTTGCCGACAATTGAGTTAGAAGCACCGACGCTTTCGATTTATATTGGACCAAACACTTCGCCACTTAAGGGGCGTGAAGGCGAATTTACGACTTCACGGCAAATTGCGGAAAGACTTGAAAAAGAGTTGGAAACTAATATTGCGCTCAAAATCAAACCGGACGGTTTGGGCTATAAAGTGTCTGGGCGTGGGGAGCTACATCTTTCGGTTTTGATTGAAACGATGCGTCGTGAAGGTTACGAACTAGAAGCCGGCCGGCCGGAAGTGGTTTATAAAGATATTGATGGCGTAAAATCCGAGCCGATTGAATCCCTTACGATAGAAGTAGAGCCGGAATTTGTAGGGGCAGTATCACAAGAATTAGGTATCAGAAAAGCTGAGCTAAAATCCCAGGAAATTACCACATCTGGTTCTACACGGTTTGTTTATGAAATTTCTACCGCGGCTTTGATTGGCCTTAGGAATAATCTTCTTACCGCTACTAAGGGTACCGTAATTATGTCTTCGATTCCGTCTGGCTATCGCCCCGTAGATTCTAAATATCGCCCAGAAAGAAATGGGGCTTTGATTGCTTCGGAAGACGGTGTTTCTACCGCTTATGCCCTGGATGCCGCTCAGGCGCGCGGTACATTATACATTCCGCCACAGGTGCCGGTGTATCAAGGTATGATTGTGGGGCTTTCTAACAAAAAGGAAGACCTAGATTTTAACGTTTGTCGCGAAAAACAGCTTACGAATATGCGTACACATGCATCAGATGGAGCAATTCAACTTACACCTTATACTCAACTTTCTTTGGAGCAGTGCTTGGATTTTCTTTTGGATGATGAACTTCTTGAAGTCACACCAAAATCATTACGTCTGCGCAAACGTCAGCTCGACCCAATCAAAAGAAAAAGGGAGAATAGAAATTGACCGCTCTAAGAGACGAGCAAAAAGAAAACTCGTTTTCTTTTTCGAGACGACGACGAGCGGACAACCAATCCGTAGGATTGGTTGATACCCACTGCCATCTACACGATAGAGAGTTCTTCTCGGAAGAACAAGCTGAAGAAATGTTAAAACGAGCCCACGAAAAAGGGATTGAAAAAATAATTTGTATCGGGACTTCACACGAAGATTCACTGGCCGCTCGTGATTTTGCCATAAATCATGATAATGTTTATTGGACCTACGGCATTCATCCCGAATATAGTAAAGAGGCTTTACCAAAGTTTTTTTCATCTGGACTTGAATTTTTAAGCACGTCATACGCTGGACAGCCGAGAGAACCGTCTCTTGAAGGAGACGAACCTCTCGGTGTCGTCAGGAATATACGTGTTAAAAATTCAAATCAATATATGATTCAAAAAACTTTGGTAAAGCCTCCTATTGCAATAGGCGAGGTAGGCTTAGACTATCATTATGAGGGCTATGATCACGAAGCGCAGATTAAATTATTCGAGGAAATGCTGCAGCTTGCCCGCGATAATGATTTGCCAGTGTCTTTTCATGTGCGCGAAGCGTTTGAAGATTTTTTTGCGGTAATTGCTAATTTTCCAGAGATTAAGGGTGTGGTGCATTCATTTTCGGACAACAAAAAGAACCTCAAGCGCATACTTGACAAAACTGATTTTTATGTTGGAGTAAATGGTATGGCGACCTATTCTACTTTGCCTACCCCGCCACTTGAAAGAATTTTGTTAGAGACAGACGCACCGTTTTTGGCGCCAGTGCCATTTCGCGGCACCGCCAATGAGCCAAGTCATATTAGAGAAATTGCGGACTGGTTGGCGGGCAAATTAAATGTGAGTTTCGATAAAATAGAGCAAGAAACCACCAAAAATGCGCAAAAATTATTTAATTTTTGACACTTATGTTAAAATAGATATATGAGTGGAGAAAAAACCGACATTGACATGAACGAGTTGGCAAAGGCTTTTGATGACAAGGTGGCGGAATCCCCAAAAACTAAAGAGAAAAAATCCACCAAAACCAAGAAGCCAATTGTGGTTTTTGTGGTTGGGTTGGTTGTCTTGGTTAGCGGTTTGGTATTTTTGATTTATAAATTAGTGGTGGGTCCGTCCAAGGCTGATGCGGAATTTTTAATTTCTAGTGGCGAGTGGGTGGAGGAAGACGAGCCGACTGTAATTTGGAATTTTACTGAGGTAGGGAAGGGCACGCTTACCACTGATGGACACCAGACTGATTATGGTTTTATCTGGTCGCTCAGTAATGGTAAACTCAAGATGGAGACATCTTGGCTTTACGATATTGAGGACGAATTTGAATATACCTTAGACCAAGGCAGCAAAACTTTGACTGTTAAGAAAAATGATACAGAAGTAAAGTTAAAAGCCCGAGATTCTTAAAAAATTGATTTAATTAATTTTGATGTTATAATATATATATGATTTATTTGGACCATGCGGCAGCGACGCCGGTTTCGAAAAAGGTTTTTGAAGCAATGAAACCATATTTTTCTGATGATTTTTTCAATCCGAGTGCCGCATATCTGCCGGCCAAAAAAGTGGCGGCTGATTATGAAGCTGCTAAAGGGGTGATTGCACATGCGATTGGAGCCAAAACCAATGATTTAGTGATGACCGCCGGAGCGACCGAAGCGAATAATCTTGCGTTTAGTGCGTTATCTCCGGACGGGTCCTGCTTATATCTTGCTACTGAGCATGATTCGATTCGGAAGGTGGCCCAGAGATACGGTGGGCAAGAGATTGGGGTGGATAAGAATGGGCGGATTTTACTGGACGATTTGAAAGCCAAAATCAATGATGATGTAGTGTTGATTTCGGTGGCACTGGCTAATAATGAGCTGGGGACGATTCAACCTTTATCGGAAATTGCGGCGATGATTCGCGAAGTGAGACTTGACCGGCTCTCTCGCGGAATTAAAAACCCGCTTTATCTTCATTCCGATGCGTCGCAAGCTTTGAATCTTCTAAACGTCAATGTGGCAAGATTGGGGGTGGATTTATTAACTCTCAACGCAGCCAAGGTTTATGGACCAAAGGGAGTAGGGGCTTTGTACGTATCTCACGAAGTGAAATTGTCGCCACTATTTGTGGGTGGTGGACAAGAGCGTGGGCTGCGCTCTGGGACAGAGAATGTACCAGGTGCGATAGGATTTTCTAAGGCTGTAGAAGAAGCCTATAATCATCTTAATGGCAATCGCAAAAAATATGCTAATTTTCGTAAGATTTTGCTAGCAGAATTACAGGGGTACGAATTAGTCAACAAAAAGCACTCTCTTGACAATTTTGTGGTTTTGTGCTATAATGGTGTAGATGCAGAAAGACTGATCTTTCTTCTTGAAGAAAAAGGGGTATATGTCTCTACTGGGGCAGCTTGCGCAGCCTCTAAGGGTGAGAAATCTCATGTGCTCTCGGCAATTGGGTTGTCAGATTCGGAAATTGCTGGGTCTTTACGCTTGACGCTGGGCGAAACTAACGATGAGTCACAAATCCACGAAGCAGCAAGGCTAATTAATGAAGCAGTAAAGATAGAGAGGGGAAGGAGATGACTCCACAGAGCTTTTCTCGACTCGCGGCTTCGCGCCCGTCGTTACGGGGCTCCGCCGCTCATTCCGCTCCCGTTGTCGCGGACGGTCTCGAAAATCCTATGGAGCCATCTTTTTTCACTGTCTACGTAGGGATGTCTGGTGGGGTGGATTCTAGTGTTTCGGCACTTTTGCTAAAACAGCAAGGCTACAAGGTGGTGGGCGTTTACATGAAAAACTGGTCCCAAGACCTCCCCGGCATGAAATGCCCGTGGGCAGAAGATTTAGCTGATGCAAAACGTGTGGCAGTTAAACTGGGGATTGATTTTGAGGTTTGGGATTTTGAAAAAGAATATCATGAAAAAGTGGTAGATTATATGCTTTCCGAATTTGAGGCTGGCAATACGCCAAATCCGGATATTATATGTAATCAAGAGATTAAATTTAAGCTTTTTTATGAAAAAGCGATGAAGGCTGGGGCTGATTTTATTGCGACTGGGCACTATGCGAGAATTTTAGATGATAAAATTCTCGCCAGGGCCGTAGACGAGTTAAAGGACCAGACGTATTTTTTGTATAGAATATCGAAGGAGGCACTGGCTCATACGATTTTTCCAATAGGTGAGATGCTTAAAAAAGATGTTAAAAAATTGGCCGAAGAAAATGGACTACATAATGCTTACAAAAAAGAATCGATGGGAGTATGTTTTGTGGGCGAAGTGGGAATGAAGGATTTTCTTAAAAGTTATATTGATATCAAGCCTGGTGAAATTCGCGAAGTTGAGACCGAAAAGGTAGTAGGGCATCACGAGGGTGCCGTGTTTTATACGATTGGGCAAAGACACGGACTATATATTTCAGGGAATGCTGGAGAAATCAATACCGGATTGCCATATTATGTGGTCAAAAAAGATCTTACAAGCAATATCGTATATGTGTCTAGAAATATTAATAGTGATTTGGTTTGGACGGATAAAATCAATTTAAAAGAAGTCGTGATACGAACTGAACAATTTATTCCTCGGGTCGCGTCCGTCCAAGTTCGCCTCAGGCATCTTGGAGAGTTAATCCCGGCTAAACTAGAGGGTGATACGCTGGTTTTTGAAAATAAAATCAAAAAGCCTGCAGCCGGGCAGTCCGCAGTGTTTTACGATGGTGAAATTTGCCTTGGTGGGGGAATTATTGTATAAATTACACAATCATCATGGCGGCGTCTGCGCAGAGCAAAATCGCAGCAGTAATACTGAGCGCTGTCACGATATAGATATGCATGCGGTCGCGAGAGGAAATCGCAGACTTCTTACAGTAAGTGCGACATGCGGCTTTTTTGTGTGTTTTTGTTGCTGCTGTTTTCTTTGCTGCAGTTTTGGTTGATTTTTTCTTTTTTGTTTGAGCCATATAACTCCTTTATGCTTATGTTAGACCTATTATATCACATGTTGTCAAATTGTGGTATAATTTATCTTATGGATGCAAATGAAATTAGACAAAAATTTTTGGATTTTCAAGTTTCTAAAGGTCATAAAATAATTCAGCCGGCGCCACTAGTACTCGAAGGTGATCCGACTACGCTTTTTACTGGCTCTGGGATGCAGCCACTTTTGCCATATCTTTTGGGCAAAGAACACCCTGACGGCAAGAGGTTAACTGATTCACAACCATCCATGAGGTTGCAAGACATCGAAGATGTAGGCGACCCTCGCCATACTACCGTTTTTGAAATGTTGGGAAACTGGTCTTTGGGCGATTATTTTAAGCGTGAGCAAATCGAGAACTTTTTTGAATTTTTAACTAAAGTGGTAGGTTTGGACCCGGCTAAGATTTATGTAACTTGTTTTATTGGTGATGAGAAATATGGAATCCCTAAAGACACCGAGGCTGCCGAGATTTGGCAGTCTGTTTTTAAAAAGGTTGGGGTGGAAGCCAAAATCGCCGAAATCGGCTCTAGCGAAAATGGCGACAAGCGTGGCATTAAGGGGGGGGAGAGAATTTTCTTTTATGATGATAAAGAAAACTGGTGGAGTAGAGGTGGGGGAATTGATTCTACACCACTAGGTGACCCTTGTGGGCCAGATTCGGAAGTATTTTATGATTTTGGAGAAGATAAGCAAGATATTGCTAAATACGGGCTTTCGCATCCAGCGTCGGATGGGGCGAGGTTTATGGAGATTGGCAACCAAGTGTTTATGCAATACCGTCGAAAAGATGACGGGAGTTTTGAAGAATTGGCTCATAAGAATGTGGACTTTGGTGGTGGCCTGGAAAGAATCGCTGCAGCCTCTATCGGCTCGTTTGATGTTTTTAAAATTTCTTTGATGAAGCCGATTATCGAGAAGCTTGAGGAAATTTCCGGCAAGTCATATGATAATAATACTGATGAGATGCGCGTAATTGCCGATCATATTAGAGGAGCTTATCTTCTTTCTGCACAAGGTTTGACGCCTTCCAACAAAACTCAAGGTTACTGCCTAAGAAGATTAGTACGCCGAGCGATTCTTCGCGCTCTTGATCTTGGAATTTCTTCTAATTTCTTATCAGAAATCATCCCGATTGTAGCTTCTAATTATAAAGATTTGCCAGATTCGATTTTGACACATAGAGAGAGCGCTCTAGATGTGTTATTAAAAGAAGAGAATGCTTTTCGTAAAACTCTAAATAGAGGACTGAGGGAACTAAACAAACTTTCTAAAGCTAATAACAAACTTTCTGGTAATGATTTGTTTAAATTACAAGATACTTATGGCTTTCCGTTGGAGCTTTCGGTGGAAGAGTGTTTTCGTGAAGGAATTGATTTGACCCCAGAATATAAAAAAGAATTTGACGACGCTTTGAAAGAACAGAGGGAGCGTTCGCAAACTGCTTCAAAAGGAATGTTCAAGGGTGGGCTAGAAGACCACGGTGAGCAAACTGTTAAATATCATACAGCAACGCACCTACTGCTCGCAGCTTTGCAAAAAATCGTGGCTCCTGACATTGTGCAAAAAGGTTCTAACACCACTAGTGAGAGAACGCGTTTTGATTTTAATTGTGATCATAAATTAACTCCAGAGGAAATTTCGGCGGTAGAAAATCAGGTAAATGAATGGATTTCGCAAGATCTTCCGGTAGTGTTTGATGAATATGACAAAAAATATGCGCGTGAAGTGTTGAAAGCTCACGGGCAATTCTGGGATAAATATCCAGAGAAGTTGAAAGTCTATACAATTGGCGATTTTGAAAATCCAATTTCACGCGAAGTTTGTGGTGGCCCGCATGTGGAACACACCGGCGTGATTGGTAAGTTCAAAATTGTAAAGGAAGAATCTTCGGCTGCTGGAATTCGTAGAATTAAAGCGGTGCTAGGCTAGGAACCGTAGGCGAGGCAACGGACGGACATACCATAATATTTACCGAGGTTGCTAGTTACTGGAGAAACAACTGAATCGGTAGAGGTTAAACCATATGTTAAACCAATAGAGTATGCAGTACGGGACCAATAATAGTTTTTAATACCAATACCAGAAGCGCCACTAGAATAATAGAGGCCATTGAGTGTTAGTCCTGGTTTTGGTTGCCCAGATGTATTGTCTGTAGTGGTAATGCCAGGCACAAGCATGTCGATTACGGAAGGATACTCCAGGTAAAGATTTTGAAAATCATTACTACCAGAAGCGGCTGTTCCGCCTTTTGGTAAATACCAGCCCTTGGGACATATGCTGGACGTAGCGTCCGTATTGGCAGGAGTAGCGTCATCGCCTGCGCCTTTACCAGTGCCAGCTGTAGCGGTAAACCAATTATAATAACAGCCTACGTAATTGTTCTCAGTTTTCGCTCCAGAGAATGGGCAGAAGAAAGCTTTCCCATCATACCTACTTAAATCTTCTACATATACGTTGGTGCCAATACCTACAATTGCGTCGTCTGTTCTCACGGTATATGGCATTACTGGAGAATCTGTATTATCGTTACGTCTATCTGTTAATACCCAATTTGACGAGATATTACTATCTGATGGTGTAAGTGTCAGTGTGCCAGTATTAAATGTTTGGTTGGCTCCCAACCTCAAGTTTTGCACCATCCAACACTTATCATCTTTGAGTTTGGCGATGTAATAAGTATAAT
>CAZHGO010000006.1:0-17590 GCA_964532185.1 uncultured Candidatus Saccharibacteria bacterium
GAATCAGAAGTTAAGTATAATTTGTATCCTGTAGGATTATTAGTGCCAATCGTAATAGTGAGGTCTTTGGTATCAAAAGGTTTGGTCGCAGGATTTAGATTTAGAGTAATATCGTTAGTGGAAACAGACAAAGTCATGGATGGACGAATATTAACATTAGTATCCATGGTGGTGGCAAAAGCAGGATTTTTTATAACTATTATGGGGATACTTAAACTCATTAGTGTATATAATATATATTTGGTTTTTTGCATAATTTACCTCACTTTGTTAAACCCGCAGTCCAATTACAAAAATCGACACCGTAGGTTTTCCACATCGAGTCACAACCAACGAATAATCATTGAAAGCGTCGATACCTGACGGTGCCGATTTCTACTTTCAATAAATTATTATTCCAATTAAAATGTGCTCGATGTGGAAATTTTATATGTTTTTATTATATCATAGGGCTATTGGTTTTTGCAATGGAAATTTTATGATATAATAAACACAAGAATAAGGAGTAAAAATGAAAGTATTATGTGTGAACGCTGGGTCGTCATCTTTAAAATTTCAACTTTATGAAATGCCAGCAGAAATATCTATTATCAGTGGTTATGTAGAGAAAATCGGAGCCAAAGATAGTTTTTATACTATCAAACACGAAGGTAAGAAAAATGAAGTCAAAAAATTGATTGCCAATCATACTGAAGCAGTTAAAATCATGCTTGAAGAACTGATAAATTACGGTGTGGTGAAAGATTTGTCAGAAATCAAAGCGGTGGGACACCGCGCAGTGCATGGTGGCGAAAAATACACCAAGTCTGTAGTGATTAATGATGAAGTTTTGAAGGATATGAAGGAATTTGGTAAGTTTGCACCACTTCATCTTCCTGGCAACATTGCTGGGGTTAAAGCCATGCAAAAGGCTCTGCCGGATGCGGTACAGGTGGCGGTGTTTGATACTGCTTTTCACCATACGATTCCAAAAATCCAATATATGTATCCAGTGCCAATGGAATGGTATGAAAAATATGGGGTGAGAAAATACGGTTTTCATGGCACTTCGCATAAATATATCACCGAGACGATGCAGAAAAAACTCGGCAAAGAAAATATTAATTTGATTATTTGCCATGTAGGTTCTGGTGCTTCGATTACTGCAGTCAAGGATGGCAAAAGTTATGATACCACGATGGGCCTTACTCCCCTTGATGGTTTGATGATGGGGACTCGCTCTGGTTCAATTGACCCTTCCATTATTAAATATATGGTGGATGAGGCAGGGATGACTTACGACAAAGTAGATGATGCTCTCAATAAAAAATCTGGACTTCTCGGGGTCTGCGGGTTTAATGATAACCGCGATGTAGAGGAAGCGATTGCTAAGGGCGATAAGAATGCTAGACTCGCTCTTGATATGTATGTGGACAGAATTGATCGCTACATTGCTGAGTATTATTTGGAACTTGGTGGTGAAGTGGATGCGATTGTATTTACAGCCGGGGTGCTTGAAAATGGTGCAGAGACTCGTGAATCGATTATCAATGGCCTGGCGCCGCTTGGAATTAAGATTAATAAAGAAGTAAATGATGCGATTGCGAGTTTCAAAGAGATTACTAGCGGGATTATTACTGCGGAAGATTCTACCGTGCCAGTATATGTAGAGCCGACCAACGAAGAACTGATGATCGTCCGCGACGCTTATAAACTAGCTAGATAGTCGTGTTATAATTAGATTATGTATATCTCTGATTTGATTGAGGATTTTCTGGAGCACCTAGAGATTGAAAGTGGGCGCTCGCAGAAGACGGTTGAGAATTATCGGCTGTATTTGGAAAGATTCTTAGAGATTACTACAGAGATTTTGAATAAAGACGATATAAAAGCCTCAGATATTGATAAAGAAGTCTTGAGAAAATATCGTTTGAAATTGAATCGTTATGGTTCAGATAATGGTAAGGATGATCTTAAAACTATTACGCAGGCATATCATTTGATTGCGCTACGCGGATTTTTCAAATATCTGGCGCGTCGGGAGATAAAATCGCTTGATCCTTCCCTGATTGATTTGCCTAAGGTGGTGAGAAAGCAAGTGACGTTTTTGCACTATGACGAAGTGGAAGATATGCTAGAGCAGATTGATTTATCTACGGAATCGGGGCTGAGAGATAGGGCGATTATTGAGTTGTTATACTCTGGCGGATTACGGGTGTCTGAACTGGTGGGGCTGAATCGGGATTCGATTAACCTGGCTAAGCGGGAGTTTGTGGTAAGGGGCAAAGGCTCTAAAGACCGGCCGATATTTATCTCTCAGGCTTGTGCGGAGAGAGTGGCGGATTATCTAGATGCTAGGGCTGATTCCCTTCCGGCGCTGTTTTTGAATAATTCTAGGAATTTGCAGGCGGTGGACACATCTGGAAATTACCGGCGAATTACCGCGCGCTCGGTGGAAAGGATTGTAGAAAAATATGCTAGGCTTGCGGGGATTACCAAGCATGTATCACCACATACTCTCAGGCATTCTTTTGCGACGGATCTTTTGATGAACGGGGCGGATATTCGGGCGGTGCAGTCGATGCTGGGGCATGCGGATATTTCTACTACGCAGATTTACACGCATGTGACGGATGCACACCTAAGAGAGGTGCATGAGAAGTTTCATAGTGAAACTAAGTAATTAATACGTGATTACAGCTGGGTCATATAGGCGAACTACGGTAGAAATGGTGGAGGCGCGATCGGCATTTGGCGGCATCCAACAAGAACGGATATAGAAATCATAATAGGCGAGCTTGTTGGTCTCGACGCTGGTGCCTGAGACAACATTTTCTTGGCCTGGAACAGCAATAATATATATGCCTTCTACAGCAGAAATTGAGGCACTATTAAACTGAGCTTGAGCATTTAGTGATTCATGGGTGGTATAGAGAACCCTAGGATAAGTAGTAGGAGCGACAAAGACGTTTGAAGTGACAATAATACTGTCAGGATTACTTGGGTTGCCTAGTTGACGAGTATTAATGATGAAAGGCTTGAAAGTACTGAAGGGTTTTCTAACTGTTTTGGTGTTATTATCGAAAACTTCTGCACAAGTGGTAGGGTTATAGTTTAGCGCAAGATTTTTTTGGTTGTTGGTAGAATAAGTTGTAACGTTGTTTTTTACGATACGATTCCAAAGTTTTTCGTAGGCATTATCGGTGTTGACCACAGCGGATTGAGAGCCACTGATATAAGATTCATGGATAAAACGGAGGGCTTCGGCTTGAGCGTCCAATTCTTCACGTACGAGTGTGACTTCTAAGGCAGATTGAGCGTTGGTAAGGCTAGCAGATACCACTCCCACTACTGCGATAGCGACTAAAGAAAAAACTCCGATAGCCAAAGCTACTTCAATTAGAGTGTCACCCTTTCTCTTCATGTATTTATTATATCATGCTTATGAAAAAATCGGAAAAAGTGTATACTGCAATGAAGGATAGAACTAGGAAGGGACCGAAATAGATTTGATGCTTTTTGCGTTTTTTGACTACTGGATACATGATGAGGCAGGCGGAAAAATTGGCGATAAAGAGTGCAATCATAGAAAGCCAAGGGTGACCAAGCGCCAGACCAATAGCAAGAGCAAGGAGCCAATCGCCGTCACCAACCCATTTACCTTTGGATATTAGATAGAGGAACAAATAGATGCCGCCAAATAGAGCAGCCGATAAAAATGGCTGGATAGAAAAATTATTTACTAGTGCTGGAATGATGGATATAACTGCAAAAATGATGGCGAGAATTAAACAAAACGTAGGAAGTTTGCCATATAGACCGTCGTAAACGGCAAGAAAAATAAGAGTAAGAGTGAATATACTAATTGTGACAAAATTAAGCCATTCTAATAAAGTAGCTGTTTCTATATTGATGGTGGTGGCGAGCATAGTCATGGTAATAGCAGTGGCAAGCTCAGAAATAATTTCGGCGTAGCCAATTTTTTTGTGGCAGTTTCTGCACTTCCCTTTTAGGATTAGCCAAGAAATGATTGGGATGTTGTCGTACCACTTGAGCTTCTTTCTACAATGTAGGCAGATAGAGTAAACCGGAAGAGAGGAAGAGGGTTTTTTCGGGTCGCGCCTAACTTGGCAACAAAGAAAGGAGCCAATAGCTGCACCCAAAACAAACATAAAAATAAGAAATAGAATCTGCATATACTTATTTTACCATATATAATATATAGTACAAAAATACCCCCTTGCGGGGGTATTTGAGATTTAGACCTAGGATTAACCGTTGGAGCCAGAATCCTGGCAGAACACGGAGCCACCTTCTAGATAACCATAGACAGCGAAGGCACGAGCTGCGGTATCTGAACTTGGCTGAGGATCACCATTTGCATCCACGCCAGAGCAGTTAGCGCCAATTACGACGAATACTTGAGAACCGGTAGTAGAAGTAGAACCGTCAGAACGAGTAGAGTTGGTCTTATCTTCAGCGATAGAGTCTGTAGGAGTTTTTGACCCAGCACTTGACCAAAGTTTGAAATTGGTAGCAGTGACCTCATAGGGGTTACCATTTGGGTCTTCACCAGTGCTATTTACCCAACGAGAATTTTTGAGTCGAGTGGCTTGATTGTTTTTAATTAGGTTGCCGAGTTTACCGTTGTTGGATGCCATGTAAGAGTTCACCGCGGTTACTAGCATGGAATAATCATCACGGCGCTGAGTGTTCCTTTGAGAACGTTGCAATGCTGGAAGTGCGATAAAGACCATCAAGAAGATAAGACCAGCAATAGCAAGCACGAGCACTACTTCGATGATGGTAAAGCCTTTTTTAGATTTGATATTACTTTTTTTGACCATAATGATATAATCCTTTCACTAATATCTTTATTTTATAATAACAAAGTTTATCAAAAAAAACAATAGCATTTTAGGTGCTGTGGCAATAGCGACCGCCATGTTCTAGAACTTGAACAGCAGAAACGCTACGTTCACTATTAGCTTTGACAGCATGATCTCCATCGCAAGTAGCTGCAGTAAATAAATAAATTGTAATTCTCTTATTGTCGAAAGCAGGAGCAGTGGCAGTGTTGTTGCCTGTATTGGTACAGGTAGCACCAGTGCTGCTTTGGTTACATTTGTAAATAGTAAACCAAAAATTACTCCCTGTATCATCCATATCAGGATCGGCAAAATCTTTGGCGACATAATTTTTAATAAAATACATCCAGGTGCCTTCGGCAGGGTTTTGATCACGGGCAGCTTTTATTGTAAAATCGGTAGAACCACCAGTTGGTAAAGCCCCACGGCTGTTGTTGGTCTGGTAAACTTTAAGGTCAGAAATAAGCTCCATAACATTAGCTTTTCTCTGGGCGTCGCGCTGAGAACGCCAGAGTGATGGAAGTGCAATAAAGGCCATCATAAATATTAATCCAGCAATACCCAAAACTAACACGACTTCGATGATTGTGAAACCGCTATGTCTTTGCTTCATATTATAAGTATAACTCTTATGGCTAAAAATAGCAACGAATTAGGTACCGACGGAGTTTACGAGTGAGTAAATTGGAAGCAAGGTACCACCTACTACTATACCAATTAAACCAGCCATCGCCACCATTAAAATTGGCTCAATCATAGTGGAGATGTTGTTGATTTGTTCGTAAAGTTCGTCTTCGTAAACTTTGGCGGCTTTACCAAGCATTTCGTCAATTTTACCAGATTCCTCACCAATGCCGGCCATTTGTGGAACGAGTGGTAACATATAATCTAGATCCTGGATAGATTCAGAAAGGCTTTTGCCGCCCTTAATAAGTTCGATAGCCTTAGTGTATTCGGTTTCTACCACGGAGTTTGATACAGATTCAATAGCGATAGTAATAGAATCTACCATTGGTACACCACTAGATAGGAGCATCTCAGCGGTGCGGGCAAAACGCGATACATAAAGTTTTCTAAAGAGCCCGCCAAAGAGTGGCACATGAATTTTGAAGTTATCGGCTGCTCTTCTACCCATAGGAGTGCGTTTGACAAAGAAGAAGCCACCGACGATGAGCCCAACCAGTACTAGTAAAATCAGCCACCAGAAATTAACTACAAAATCGGTGAGGTTCACTAAGCCTTGGGTGAGGCCTGGGAGTTCTTCCCCCATATCTTCGTAAAGGTCGCGAACTTGTGGGACCACTGCGAACATCATAAAAAGAAGCACTGCGATAATCACTACGAGAATAATCGCCGGATAGACAAGGGCACCACGAATTTTACCAAGCATAGCGGCGTCTTTTTCTTCTTGGTCGGCAAGACGTTTGAGGGCAATATCCAGTGTCCCGGATTTTTCGCCAGCTTGAATGAGCGCGAGATAAACACCATTAAATATATTGGGGTGAGCGGAGAAAGCTTCATAGAGACTTTTACCAGATTCAGTGGCGGCTAAAATTTCTTCGCCAACAGCTTTCATACCTTTGTTTTCGGTCTGCTCTACTACGGTACGAAGTGAGGCCGAGAGCGGAAGGCCGGCACCAACTAAGGTAGAAAGCTGACGAGTGAACATAATACGGTCTTTGCCAGTGATGCGATTGTTAAATTTGGTAAACGGGTTAGTGGTGCCTTCCTCTACGATGGAATCTGGAATGAGCCCTTGTCCAACCAAAAGTTTTCCAGCTAAGCGCTCATTATCGGCTTGGATACTACCCTTAACTTGCTTTCCGGTATCCTTCTCTCTAGCACGATAATTATAGCGTTTCACAGTTTATCCTCTCGTATAACGATTAAGCTCATTGATATCAACAGCGTAGTCGCAAGCAGATTCATAAGAAATAATCCCGGCTTGGACAAGGCGAGCAAGGTCGTGGTCCATGGTTTGCATACCCTGAGCGGAACCAGTTTGAATTACATTGTCCAATTGAAAAGTCTTCCCTTCCCTGATGAGTGAGCGTACAGCAGAATTCGAAACCATAATTTCGGCAGCGACTACTCGACCACCGCCAATAGCTGGCACCAAACGTTGAGAACAAATAGCCTGGAGCATATTGGCAAGCTGAGAACGGATCTGTGGTTGTTGATGAGATGGAAAAACATCAATCATACGATCGATAGATTGGGCGGCGGAGTTGGTATGAAGAGTAGCAAAGACAAGGTGGCCGGTTTCGGCGATAGTGACAGCGGCTTGGATGGTTTCTAGATCACGCATCTCGCCAATCAAAACCACGTCTGGATCTTCACGCAGAACTGAGCGAAGTGCTGCAGCAAAACTAAAAGTATCGTAGTGTACTTCCCTCTGTGCGATGACAGCACGTTTGGAAGTGTGGGTATATTCAATTGGGTCTTCAATGGTGACAATATGAACAGCTTTTTCTTGATTGATTTTATCTATGAGGGCGGCGAGAGTAGTAGATTTACCGGAGCCCGTAGGGCCAGTAACTAAAACTAGTCCACGCGGATAATCAGCAAAGGTGCTGACAATGTTTGGCATACCAAGTTCCCCAATTTGACGAATTTGATTAGGAATCAGACGAAAAGCAGCGGCCATTTTGCCACGTTCATGGAATGCATTAACCCGAAAACGCGCCACATCACCAAAGGCAAAGGAATAATCAAATTCTTTGTCCTTGAGGTAGATTTTTTTCTGCTCTTCGTCTAGGGTGGCAAAAATAACTTCTTGGAGCATAGCGGAGTTGAGCGGTGGAAGCCCAGCAATTGGAACAAGTGCACCATCAATACGGAGAATTGGAGGTAAACCATATTGAAGATGCAAATCTGATGCATTACGACGAACGCACTCTTCTAAGAGGAGTTCTATTCTTAGGGTGTTTCCAGTTTGAGTATTATTCTGCATAATTTAATTTTACCATAACCTTATTATTTTTATGAAATATCTGATGCCACACGGTTGACCTCTTCAATTGATGTAATACCAGCTAGAACTTTAAGAATGCCATCTTGGCGCATGGTAATAGTGCCTTTTTCGCGAGCCAAACGCATAATTTCGGCAGCGGTGCTGTGGTTAGTAATCATCTTCTGAATGTCTTCATCTACTACAATGGTTTCATAAAGACCAGCACGACCAGTATAACCACCGGGAGTTTCCTTAGTGTCACGTCCTTTGGCCAACATGTAATATTTATCGTCTCTTACTGGTAAGCCTGGATAACCAAGATCTTCACTAACTGAGCTTACTTCTTCTTTGGTCTTTGGCAGTAGATCTCCTACGATGGAGTTGATGCTTTCGGTTTCGATATCGGAAGATTTATAAAGATCGCGCTTTTCGGTGACACGACGGACCAAGCGCTGACCGATCACTACATTTAAAGTGGATGCAAGAAGGAATGGCTCAATGCCCATGTCTAAGAGACGTGGCAAAATACCAGCAGCGGAATTGGTGTGGAGCGTGGAAAATACTAAGTGCCCAGTAAGAGCCGCCTGTACTGCTAGCTGGGCAGTTTCGCCATCACGAATCTCACCTACCATTACTACATCAGGGTCTTGGCGAAGAATGCTTCTAAGCCCCGATGCAAAAGTGAGGCCGGCATCGACATTAACTTGAATTTGATTGATACCATCCATTTTATACTCAACTGGATCTTCCAACGTGACGATATTGATTTCTTCGGATTTGATTTCTTGAATTAAGGCATAGAGAGTGGTAGATTTACCGGAACCAGTAGGACCAGAAGTCAAAATCATACCATTTGGCTGTTGAATACCAGCCAAAACATCTCTCAGTGCATGACCAGCCATACCCATTTTGTGAATGTCCATAGATACGCCTTTTTTATCTAGAAGACGAATCACCACTTGTTCGCCCCAAGTGACTGGTGAAGTAGCGATACGAAGGTCTACTTCCTTATCTTCTACTAAGACCGTAAATTGACCATCCTGCGGGATACGATGTTCGTCGATTTTGAGATTGGCTAAAATTTTGATACGGGAGACTAAGGCAGGCGCGACAATTTTGGGAAGATCCATGATTTTCCTTAAAACGCCATCGATACGACAACGAATAATCAATGAATCTTCAAGCGGCTCGATGTGAATATCGGAAGATTTGGTTTTTACTGCATAACTTAAAATTGTAGTTAGAGCTTTTGAAATTGGGGAATCTTGTACAATAGTCTTAACATCAGCACTTTGAGCTTTTTCAGCTACTTCTGCATTAGTATCTTTAACCGCTTCTTTGACGCCAGAAAAATCACCATGATTTTTTTCGAGCATTTCTTTGATGCCACGTTCGGACGACATCCAAACGCGTACTGGCTGATTGATAAGATTAGAAATATAATCGGTAGCTTGAACGTTGGTGACATCGCTCATGGCGATATTAAGCATGCCATCTTTTTCTCCAAGCGGAATAACCATAAAACGAGACTGAGTCTCATACGGAATCTTCATTAAAATATCTTGATCAATCATGATGTTTTTGAGCTCGATATATGGCACACCAATGATTACTGCGGTGGCGTGAGAAACCATATCACTAGTAATAGCCCGTTCTTCGATCAGCTTATCTAGACTTTGAGCGTTAGCGGCCATGGTAGGATCAACTAAACCTTCAGCTAAAAGGAGGTTTAAGATTCTGGTTTCGGCTTCTTTAGTTAGAACTGCCATTATTCTCCCCCATCTAGGCAAGCGCCGGTAGTATCGTAGTTTTTACAGTCGACATAAGTCTCTACAGTAGGATTGAGAGCTCGATAGTTGAAGACTTCTGGACTAGGTTCGGCAAGACTTGAGCTGCTAGCATTGTCTATACTTTTAATATTAACGGCGGCGGGTTCTTTGAGAAATACCCCGCTAACAACAAAATATGCTATCAGTACTCCTACTATGGCAGAGATAATTGCTGTGATAAGATCTTTTTTCATTATTTGCCTCCCGGTTTAATAGCTTTATCTGATACCGTTAGAGAGGAAGGTGCCATATAATATGCGTTGGCTGTTGCTTTGAGAATAACGGAATCATTACTTTGCCATTCAAATACAGCTCGATGAACATTGAAATCACGAATGGACAGCTCAAGATTATTTAACAACCTGTGGATAGCATCGGTGCCTGATTCCAGCGAAAGACTGACTGAAATAGTATAAAGATTAATACCAAATGGCGCCCCATCAATCTCATCTGTGGGACTCAGCGATTCCGGTTCGGTGCCAGAATCACGGAAAACTTGGTCTACACTAGCAAGTAAGGCTTCTTCATTTTGATAAGCTGGTAGAGCATCTGGAATGACCCGAAGTGACGAACAACTTTTGATTAAGCCTACCGCGGCGACTTTAGCATCTTCAGACTCGGCTTGATTATAATTTTCTTCGAGCTCTTTGTAAGTATAATTCTTGTTGGTAGCAGGATTGACACAGCTACTATTACTAGTGTTGGGCACACTGGCTAAAGCTTCATTTGAAGCGAGATTTTCTAAGATATTAGAACGGAGAGTATTTGGCACTGACGATACTGTAACATTATTGGGAGTGCATTTTTTAAGTTCATCGTCGCTATAAACTTGACCAGATGGTTTAGTACAAATGCCAATATTCTTGATGGCATCTGAAAAGCTAACAATGGATTGATCTTGCGCGGCAATTACACTAGCACTAAAGGAGATTTTGTTGATAGAGTGGAGTACTACCGCGATAGCAGCACCCAAAAAGATTGCCGCACCAAGAACAGCCAAAACCATATACTCCTGAGCTTTGGAAATTTTAAGGCGTTTGCCGGATGCTTTTTCTTTTACCATTCTTCCTCCCCATCTTCCTGATTAGTGGTATTAGTATTTGGGTCGCTAGTTGGAGTAGTGATACAAGCTGTATCACCTTGTTCGCAATCGCTAGCGCGTTCAGCAAAGATACTTTGAATTTGAGCATAAGAATCTGTTACGTTGCGACGACCAGCTGGCGGAAGTGCTAGCATGTGATGATTATTAAAATTAAATGCTTCTGGATTAAAACTAATTATAGCATTAAAACGTAGAACTAGCTCGTCATCTGCATCGCGTCCATTTGAAGATGACTCTATTTCAATACCCTCACCACCTTCTTCATTATTCGGCACGAGTATACAGGTATCATTAGTGGTAGCCCAAGTAATAGTTTTGTTGTCTTTTTCGGTGCCGCTATAGGTGATACAAGAACTATTAAAATGCGGGATATTATGAATATTACCATCTAGGTCCATGTAGACTTCATCTTCTTGTGGGTTAGCTTTGTACCATTCGGCGTATTGAGGAGTGCGCCAAATTTTAACGACGTTTTGACCATTATATTCTTCTACTTGGTAACCAGTCCTTTGACTTAGCTCTGCAGCGGTCGGTTTGGCAATAAAATTCTCAATGGCAGTCTCCTGAGTAAAGAGTTCTTGATCGTCAAAAGTTTGGGTTTCGAGTAATGTAGTGGGTTCTTCTTCTACATCTTCTTCGTCGTCTTCAGCAGAAGGATTGCAACCTTCGCCCTCAATCAGCCAATAAGCATAGTAGCCTTTTTCTGGGTCTCTTAAGGTGGCGCCATCGTTATCCGTTTCGATAATACAATAGGCTGGGATAGCTTGATCATTTTTGTCCACATATTCACCATAATCGTAACGAAGATATTGCATGGATTTCTTGAAAGAATCTAACACTTTGTAGTCAATCTGCGGATCAGTACCGGCATTAGCCTGAGCATCAATAGCGAAAGTAGGGTTGCCACCTTCTTCGTTTTCTAGATTAACGGTTAATTCAGAAATGCTGATATAGTCATCTCCGGTAGGAATCATGGCAGAAAGAATATTAAAAGCTCTAGACATCATTACTTTGTTATTGGTGATTTCTTCGATATTGCTAAGCTGATCGCGAATAGTAAGAAAATCAGAGAGATCGGAATATTCTTCAATTTTCTTTTGCAAAGCGTCAATGGTATTTTGCTTGGCAGTGATGAAGCCTTGCTGGCCACCGGCAATAGAAAGAAAGATTAGCATCACTACAGTGCTGGAGATAGCCACTACTATACAAACGAAGAAAACTAAGTTGCGGAATTTGAGAGCTTTAATAAAATCATTTTTGATATCTGGAACTAAATTGATCTCTTTGATTTTTGGCTCAACACTAGCTTCTTTACCTCCTAATTTGCCGCCAAAAAGGTTACCTAGCTGCAGGTTTTTGAGATTTTTGAATTTTTCTAAAACACCGTCCATTAGTCGTTACTCCTTTCTGACAGACCAATCACTACTGCAAATTCTGAAGCTACTGGCAAGAGTGCATGCTGTTGTTCTGGCGTAGTACGAACAAGCTGCCATGGATTACCTTTTATGGTGGGGATGTTGGTTTTGGCTTCGATATATTCGGAGAAAAGCGGGATCATACTAGCATAGCCAGACAACACGATACCACCAACTTTACCATTCAAATATTTAGTCTGGAAGAAACGGACAGATTTAGCAAGTTCTGAAGCATAATTATCTAGAGATGGATTTAGAATTTTAAAGACTTGTCCTTCGACCTTGTCTTCGGCCAAGCCAAATTTAAGGATAAATTGGCGGGCCTGATCTTCTCTTACGCCTAAGCCATTTACAACTGCAGAGACCAGCTGGCCGAATCCACCTTGGATTGAGCGTACCAATCTAGGCTTACCTTGGTAGACAATCACGAGATCAGTGGATTTTTCACCAAAATCTACAATTAAATTGGCGTCAATAGCGCCTGGAATAGCTAAACTTCTAGCCATCGCGAGGGGTTCTGGCTCCATCGCGATCACGTTGAGGCCGGTCTTTTCGATGGTCTCGAGGACGTCTTCGGCGTATTCTTTAGCAACAGAGCTGACTAGTATTTCGGTTTTTTGCGGATCGTTGGGGCTTGGTCCCAAAATAACGTAGTCCGCCTTAGCATCAGCCATTGGCATAGGGATATACTTGTCCATTTCGTAGCCGAAGACTTTGTTCAATTCTTTTTCTGGGAGAGTATCGACTTCTACGACGGAAGTAAAAGTCTTGCTGGCAGGAAGACCCACCGCTACAGATTTTGTCTTGATGCCGGCCTGTTCGACAGCACCCATAATAGCTTCGCCGAGATGTTTCTTCCCTAGCTCAGTAGTGTCTGCGGTAAGCTTTGGTTCAATTGGAACGTAGGCATAGCGAAGTAAGGCCCAGCCGTTTTTATTATCTCCGGCAAGCTGAATAATACGCATCGAGTTTGTGCCGATATCTAACGAGAAGAAATCGCCCACGCCATGCAATAAATTCATAGCTTAATTATATATGGTTATGGTTTATTTTGCAAGCTATTTCGCGAGGCGTAAATAGTAAAATCTCTCCCGATTTCCGTGCTTGCCTTTTTGCTCATTGTCGTGCTTGTTTACGATGATAAAATTATTGAATTTGAGCCATTGTTCAAATTTTTTGATAATATTTCTTCTGATGGTCTCATTCTTGATAATGCCATCTGTTAAATCTTTGTCGTCAGCTTCGAATTGGGGTTTTAGCATCACTAAAAATTCGGTGTCTTTGTTTGCTAAATGGTCTTTGGCGTATTTTAGGATTTTGGTTAAAGAAATGAATGAGACATCGGCTAAAATGATGTCTGGAGTGCAGATAAAATCAAAGATATCAGTTTTTTCGTGTAACTCTACTCTAGGGTCGGTGCGAAGGGGGGATTTCATTTGGCCTGTTCCCTTCTCCACGGCGATGACTTTTTTGGCACCTTGATCTAAGGCATATTGAGTGAATCCACCGGTTGAGGAGCCGATGTCTAAAACTACTTTGTCTTTGAACACAAAATTGAAGGCGCGTGATGCACCCTCAATTTTGTAGTAACCTCTATTTTTTACGCTCGCGGTATTCATAGGTATCTGTGTCTACCGAAACGGTGTCGCCTTCTTTGATAAAAGCTGGAACTTTTACCACCACGCCAGTTTCTAGGGTTGCATCTTTCATGACAGAGCTGGTAGTGTCACCTTTGACGACGGATTCGGTGTAAGTAACTTTGAGCCAAAGATTTTTAGGGAGCTGCAAGTTAATTGGAGTACCGTTGTAAAATTGGATTTCCATTTCGTCGCCTTCCTTCATAAAATCTTGACTATCACCTACCATATCTTTAGCAAGTTCGTATTGCTCGAAAGATTCTGGGTCCATAAAGTAAAATTTTTCATCATCTTTATATAAATATTGTACTTTTTTGGTGGTGACTTCGGCCGGTTCGATTTTTTCTTGACCTTTGAAGGTTTTTGGCAAAAGCGCACCAGTAATGAGATTTTTTACTTTGACATTGACGATGGAGCCACCGCGGCCCATGACTTTTTGTGAGTATTCTACCACCTTATACGGCTGGCCGTCTAAAGTGATAAGGGTATTTTTCTTTAGATCTGTTGGTCCGTACATTTTAACTCCTTTTAGTTATTAGAAACAAATGGCAAAAGTGCTAGATGACGAGCACGCTTGATGGCAACAGCGAGTTGGCGCTGTTGTTTGGCGGATAAACCAGTTTTGGAGATTGGCTCAATCCGGCCATAAGCATCGATATAGCGACTTAGAGTTTTGGCGTCGCGATAATCGAAATAAAGATTCTTGTCGTTCTTAAATTTTTTCATTTATACTATCCTTCCTTTTTTGCTTGGTTTTAGAATGGGATTTCGGATAAATCCACTTCCCCTTCTGGAATGTCAGTAGGAATATCTACTGAGGCCTCATTTGAGGAGCTCGCGGAGCTGGAGTAGCTGGAACTACCACCATCGCGAGAGGCAGGGTTGGTACCAATAAAATTAAAATCTTCCGCCACTACCTCAGTGCGGGAGCGTTTAACACCATCTTTGCCTTCAAAACTTCTTTGGCTTAGGCGACCAGAAACTAGTACACCGCTACCTTTTTTGGCATAATTTGAAATAACTTCGCCGAGTTTGCCCCAGGCAACACAATCGATATAAGAAACATCTTCTTTGTTTTCGCCATCAGCGCCTTTGTAGGTGCGATTAACTGCCACAGAAAAAGAACAAACATTAGTGCCACTGGTAGTAGTCCTGAGTTCTGGATCTCTGGTGAGATTACCAGTAATGATAGCTTTACTAAAACCGCGCATTTAAGCCTCCTCTTTCTTTTCTTCTTTGGTTTCGGCCTCGGCCTCTGATTCCTCAGCGGCTTTAGCTTCTAGATATTTGGCCCTTCTTGGGTCGGCCTTGACCACGAGAAAACGAATGACTTCGTCGGTAATACCAAGAGTACCGGAAATCTTGGCTGGAGCTTCAGCTGGAAGCTCGGCGTTTAAGAAGTAGTAGATTGCAAATTCGTTACCATCGATAGGATAGGTAAGACGCTTTTTGCCCTCTGGCTCTTCTTTGGTAATTTTGCCACCGTTTGACTTGATCATTTTCTTGACTTTGTCAATAGCGGGGTCTAGATTCATCTCGAGATCGGGATGAAAGAGGATAGAAAGTTCGTATTCTTTCATATGACTCCTTTGGTTAAAGCAAACGCAGGTGGGAGATTGGCTTGGTTCTCGCCGCTCCCAGTGGCTCGTTTGCTGAGCTAATATTATGAATTTATTATAGCACAGATAGTCTAGATTGACAAGGGGTTAGTTCTCTGGTGGGGTTTCTGGGGTTTGCGGGTCTTCTGGTTTTGGTGATTCTGGAGTTTCTGACCCTTTGGGAGTGATTGGATTGGTTGGAGCCGAGAAACTAGCTGGGGCAACGGGTTTAGATGGAGTTTCTGGCCGTGCTGGAACTTCTGGCTCGGTCGGTTGTTCTGGGGTTTCTGGGGTTTCCGAGGTAGAAGGACCGGCTGGAGTAATTGGGTTAATTGGCTCGTTGGTTGGCTCGGTTGGTTTAGTCGGTTCATCAAATGGATTAATATTACTATTTGAAGTGCCAGTCACAGTGCTTTCTACGGTCTTAAGCGTACGGCGAGTGCGATAGAGATAAAAACCGCCAGCACCGATGCCAAGGATAACTAACACTGCCATGACAATTTGTAGAGGTCCGGTTTGGACAATTTCTTTTGGTAAATCACAGCCGGGCAAGTTGGGGTTAGTGTTACAATCTTCTTCTGGGGTTGGGGCGGGAGTACAATCATCTCTGGTGACTTTAATAGTAACACCGGCGGTTTTATTCCCATCCGTAGTACTAACTATAACAGAGTTAGTGAGTTCTATATTACAATCTACATCATCGTTGACTCTGGCTTTGTAAACAACTTCTGCCCAACCGCTACCACCAGCGTAATCACCAATGTTCATGCCATTTTCGTTAATGATATCATCATTGACTGGCTTACCTTCGGTGAAATTATTGTTATAGAGAATCGTACTTCCCTCTACGTAGGTAAGGCCTGCCGGAAGGGTGTCACGTACCACAACATTAAGCTGGTCCATGGTGCCAACATTTTCGTAGTGGACTTTGAAAGTAATTTCATCACCAGGTTTGAAAGTATCCGTATCGCTGACAATGGTTTTTTCTATGTTAAACTTTGGCGCATCGGCAAAGATTTGATAAGTGATGTAGCCGGCATATTCATTACAGCCTGGCAAAATACCAGAAAACTGATTATACCCCAAGAGCGCACCGTCACCAAAGAGATAATCTGGGCCGATACTTTGACCATTGAGTTGGCCACCGTTATGAATAATAGCAGTACCTGGAACGTAACGAAGATACATATCTTCTGTAGCAGTCATATAAGCGCCATCCCAAACTGCAAGTGGGTCGGTGTCACTGGCAAAAATTTTACCGGTGACTGTAGCTTTTTCGCCTTTCATCACAGTAGCTGGAAAACTTGATTGCACCGCAGCACCGTCGGCAATACCAATAGCGGTTTTACCCACATCGTGAGCATCGGCGTTGTTGTGATAATAAATGTAAACTTCGTAAGTTTTGCCAACTTCTAGAGTGACTTCATCACCGAACTTGTTGCCATCAGCGACTTCACGGATACGAACAAAATTGCGTTCGTCACCAATTTGCGGGTTATCAATGATAGAGTTAAAGGTAGCATACGGAGCTGGGTCGTCCCAGGAGAACATTTTGCGGTCTGGGCCCCAAGGAGTATCTACTAATTCTTCGGCAGAAGCTGGCGCAATGTTTGCTAGTGGTAAGATTGCTAGAAGCAAAGCTGCTAACTTGAGACTGACTTTTTTGATATTTTGATATATTCTAGACATTTTAGAAATTCCCTTCTGCGACAGCGGCTTCTTCTGCTGCGTCGCTGTTATTATCTCCACCTACTTCGTTTTCCTGTTGAGCCTCCTCTTGGGCCTCGTTGCCGGTTTCGTCGATAGCTTGGCCTTGTTCGATGGATTCTTCACTATGGTAAATATTCTCACCGGCCATTTGGGCTTGCCCAGATTCATCAGCGGCTTGGTTTTCGCCGCCCTCTAGACGCTCTTCTTCGGTAGTAGCGCCTTCAGCTGTGATGCCACTATCGGCAAATCCAGTCTCTTGGTCCACTCCGTTAGATTCACTGGCAGAACCTGGTGTAGCTTGGTTATCGTCTACATAGCCCTGGTTATCTTCGTTAATAGTTTCTATATATTCTTGGGTGACCTCTGAGGCCGGATCAACTGGTGCAGATGGGGTGACTAAATCACCGCCGTGCGGATCGCCAGATTTGCCCCATTCAGGGGTAGGGGTAGGAGTGGGGATTGGGGTAGGCTCTGGAGTGGGTTCTGGCTCAGGAGTGGG
>CAZHGO010000006.1:17690-25673 GCA_964532185.1 uncultured Candidatus Saccharibacteria bacterium
GTGGGGATTGGGGTAGGCTCTGGAGTGGGTTCTGGCTCAGGAGTGGGCTTGGGGGTAGGCTCAGGAGTGGGTTCTGGCTCAGGAGTGGGCTTGGGGGTAGGGACTATGGTTGGTATGGGAGTGGGGTTTTCTGGAGTAGGAGTAATGGTTGGTTGCGGTTTTTCTGGAGTCGTTGGGCCACCACCAGTGATGGTGGTGGTAGTAGAAGAAGCCTTGACGGGATTGGCTACTTCGCCACCGCCGGTGATAATAATATCTCCGCCATTGTTAATAACTTCTTCAGCAGCTTCTGGGAAACTGGAAAACCGCTTTGTGTTGCCATCTTTTTTTACTAAAAATTGACCACAAGCCGCTTTAATAAATACATTCCAAATAACATTCCCATCATCATCTTCCAGATATCCTTCCCAGACTTCAGTGTCTTTTTCATTAGTATTACATGTAACTAGTTCCGCGGTTTCATGATTAATTGGCAGGCCTTTTTCCATGGCTTTTTTGGGGCTAATAAGCCTTTTGCCATCTTCGTCTTTTACGGCCAGATAGAAGTTAACAAATTCACCACTCTCAGATTTTGGCCTAAATTTGAGTTTGCCTATAATGTTATCATTAAGTTCCTGAGTGAACTTATCGTATTCTTCAGGGGAAAGCCTTTGTAGTTTTGGTTCAACTTCCAAATCGTCAACACCTTTGAGGGCTTCTGGGCGCAACTTGTCAGGAAGAAGCATAGTAAGAGCACTTTTCACTTCAACCTGTCTACATTCATCTATGGTAGCTTCACCAACATTGTCGTTATGTTTTTCTACAAGCCCCTTAAAGTCACAGAAAGCGTAGTCATTAGGCTTAGTGTCACAACAACACATGTATTCGTCATAATAGCTAGTGTCATCAATGCCGATGGCTTCGTGAGTTTCACCGGCATCGACATCTTCTTCTGGTTCGACTTCTGGGGCGGTAGCTTCTACCTTCTTGATATTGTCAAAGGCAGGTGAGGCAGGAGCTGGAGCTTTATCTCCTTTAGCGGCAAAAACGGAAGCGACGGTGATGCCGGCAGCCAAAATACCACCGACAACTAGAGCGGTAATTTTTTTGTTATGTTTGGCTTTTTTTAATAAGCTTTCTGGGTCAACTTTTGATTTCTCCTTTTCGATCGATTTTGTACCTTCGCCTTGTGCCTGAAGCGATTGGAGTTCTCTTTCTAGCTCGGCTTGTTCTCTTTCTAGCTCGGCATTATTTTTTTCTAGCATTTCACGATAAGCTTTGATGTCATCATAAGAGGCGCCTTCTAGTGAAAAATCGTTATCTGGGGTAACGTCTACTGGACTTGAGCTCTCTGGACTACGCATTTTTGTCTCCTTTCAGAAAATCGTTTTTGAGATCTATCATAACATTAGTGAACACTGTTTGTAAATCGATATTGTGTCGTTGGAAAAAATCGTCAAGAGCTTCTTCTGATTCTGGGTTCTTGTCCATGATTTCAGCGAGCTCTTCTCCCTGTTCTTGAGTTAAACTGCCAATGAAGGCCTTAGAAATTTGATGATCGATTTTTTTCATCAAATCGGTTTTTAAGGCGGCGTGTTTTTCTAGCGGTTCGCCGGGATATTTTTCCTTGATAAGCGCTTCGGCGGTTTCGCTCAGAACTGCCTCGTCGACAAAATATGTGTTCATAATGTATTACCTTTCTATCTACAAGATTATCATAATCGGAATGGGAGGTCAAGGGTTTGGATTTTTGGGGATTTTAAAAAACCGAACGAGATGTTCGGTTTTTTAGTGGCTAGTGTTTGTGTTTATCTTGTGTCGTTACATTGGTCTCCTTTCTTTTGGTTTTGTCTTGGCGGTGGCTAGACTACACATAGTACAGATAGTATAATGTGATATACGATACTGTAATATAAGGGGTCTATATGATAAAGTGCGAGTTCCATAACTTATTCTCTTTTGTTTTTTTAGGCGGCCTTTTCGGTGAGAATACTCATAACACTGACACCGATTTTTTTGGCTTTGATCCGGTCAATTTTTCTTTGGGTTTCTTTAGTTACTACTTTGTCCGGATTAATATATTCTCCTTCCTGTTTCTCGTTCCCTCCGTAGATGGCAAAGTCTACGTCGATGTCGTCTGTCCAGTCTGAGTCTTCTACTTTGCCACTGTTAGGGACGTTAAATGTTGATATTTTGTTTGGGTTTGCCGCCATGCTTGCTCCTTTTTGTTTTTTATGTTTTTATTTTTGTTTGTTAGGGGTTGATTTTTGTTTGTTTTATTTCCTAACTTAATTTCAGTATAGCACACTTTGTGAAAAAAGTCAATAGTGTTTATGATAAAAAATCACAATAACAGAGATAAGAATACATAAAAATTGGAATTGTTTCGCTTCACGCCAAGAAAGTTTTTTAAAATTTTAGGAAATTGTCTCGTGCGAACCGTGAAGACAGCCGTGAGACACGAGCAATTTCCGTTAAAAATTTTAAAAAACTTTCTTGGGTTTGCTCAAGATTCCAATTTTTATGTATTCTTATCTCTTTTCTAATGATATCGTGATGTTTCCGCCGGCGATTTTGGTGATTTCATCGTGGGCGTAGTTGCCATCGGTGATTTCGTCGGCTAAGACTTCGGCTTTGACGAGGTCTATGTATTTCTCTGGGATTTTGGCGCTGAGAGAGAGTTTGATATGGTCGTCCATGTTGAGACCAGCGTGCTTTCTGGCGGATTGGATAGCACGGATGAGGTCGCGAGCGTAGCCTTCTTCCCTGAGTTCTTTGGTAAGGGTTTTATCGAGCTTTAATTCTTTACCGTTTTTGACGGACTTGACGTTGACTTCTTCTTTGATAATTTGTTCATAGAAGTCGTCGAGTTTTTCGCCTGGATATTCGAGTGAGGCTAGCGGCTGACGGACTTTGATTTGATCCTCGGTGTCGGACTTTTGCATCCGGAGCGATAGAGTGTCAGTGATAATCTGGCGGGTGCGGGACATATCGCTAATGACTTTGCTATCCGTTTCAACACTCTGCGGATAATTTAGGAGGTGAACCGATTTCCCAGAACCGGTCATTTTTTGATAGAGCTCCTCCGAGAGAAATGGTGTGAATGGGGCAAGCACTTGAGCGGTTTTTATGAGGATGGTATAAAGAGTCCAGAAAGCCTCGTTTTTGTCCTCTAAGTTGTCGTTTTTACTAAAACGTCGACGAGAACGGCGAACAAACCAATTAGAAAGATCATCTATAAACGGTAAGACATCTTCGAGTGCTTTAGGGATATTGTATTCGGCCATTCCGCTAATAATTTTTGCCTTAGTCTGGTGCAGCCGCGAGATAATCCAGATATCCAGAGGATTCTTAAGCGCATCTAGACCTTTAGTGGCTGGATGCCATGAGTTTTCTGAATCCCAGTCATTAATCTCGGCGTAAGTAGTGAAGAAATCGTAAACATTCCAGAGCATGTTGAGTTTACGGTGGACGTCGGAGACATCTTTGTCGAGCATGGCAAAATCTTCGCCAGACATCACTGGGGAGCTCAGCAATAAGAATCTGTAAGCGTCGGCGGAGTATTGATCCATTAAGACGTTTGGATCGGTGTAGTTGCCGAGGGATTTACTCATCTTGCGACCGTCGTTGCCGGCTAGAGTGCCGGTAGTGATGACGTTTTTATAAGCGTTTTTTCCAAAGAGAGCGGTGTTGACCACGTGGACATAATAAAACCACGCGCGGACTTGACCGACATACTCTACGATAAAATCGGCTGGGTAATTTTTTTCAAATTTTTCCTTATTCTCAAATGGATAATGAAGCTGGGCGAATGGCATTGAGCCAGATTCAAACCAGCAGTCTAAGACCTTTTCAATACGCTTAAAATGCTCGCCATCGATATCGAATTCGATCTCGTCTACCCAGGGGCGGTGGTAATCTTCTAATTCTACACCGGAGAGTTCTTTTAATTCTTCGTAAGAGCCGACCACTTTGACCGAACCTTTGTCGCCTTTCCAAACTGGCATGGCGGTGGCCCAGAAGCGATCGCGGCTCAAATTCCAATCTGGCGCGGCTTCGATATTTTTAGCAAAACGGCCATGTTTGAGGTAGTCTGGGAACCAATTGATGTTTTCGTTTTGCTCTAGCATTAAAGGTTTTTGGCCTTCAATGTCAAAGAACCATGACGGAAAAGCCCGATACATGATGCGTTCTTTGGAACGTGGGTTGAATGGGTATTCGTGCTGGATATATTCAATTTTATAAATAATACCTTTTTCTTCTAGGCATTTGGCGATGAACTTGTTCCCTGCCCAAATTTGAATACCGTGCTCGTCGGTATCTCTTACTCCTAGTTTGTGGAGTTTTTCGGCATATTCTTCATTGTAATAACCGTTTTCATCTAGGGTATCAACAAAATCAATTTCGTCTTGGTGTTTGAGGTAGAGAGCATAGTCGTCTTCACCATAAGCGGGAGCGATGTGGACGATGCCGGTACCTTCTTCGTCACCAACAAAATCAGCGGTGAAAACTTTGCACTTGGTGCCATCTAATGATTCATATTCTAAGCCGGCTAGGTCTTTTCCCCCCAGTACTTTTTCGGGTTTTTCTGTTCCAAAAATTTGCTCAGCACGCTTGGTGGCCACAACTAACTTTTCGCCATCTATATTATAAATACCGTATTCCAAGTCTGGACTGATAGCGAGAGCGCGGTTAGCCATCAAAGTCCAAGGAGTAGTAGTCCAGGCTAAGAAGTAAAAATCTTTGCCTTTAAACTTCACATACGCGCTTGGGTCAGTGACGGTTTGGTAGGCGTCGTTGTCCATGGTGACTTCGGCTTTTGATACAGGAGTGGCAAATTTGGTGTCATACATCAAGACTTTGCGACCTTCGTAAATCTTGCCGGCTTCGTATAACTTCTTGAAAGCCCACCAAACGGACTCCATAAAATCTTTGTTCATGGTGCGGTAAGGGTGGTCAAAATCCACCCAGCGGCCGCAACGATCGATGGTGGATTTCCACTCCTTTGAGTTAGCGACCATAGATTCTCTGGCTTTTTTGATATAATCTTCTAGTGACCATTTGGTGCCGATGTCTCTTCGATCGGTGATGCCGAGTTGCTTTTCCACGAAATTTTCGGCAGGAAGACCGTGGCAGTCCCAGCCCCAGCGTCTTTCTACTCTATAGCCTTGCATGGTCCAATAGCGGGGGACAGCGTCTTTGACGATACTAGAAAGAAGGGTGCCATGATGTGGTGTACCGGTAATAAACGGAGGGCCATCATAAAAAACGTAAGATTTATCCTCTGGCCTACTCTCAATAGATTTTTCAAAAGTGTGGTTTTTCTCCCACCAATCTATGAGAGCCTTTTCATAATCTAAGGCTTTTCGCCTTTCTCCCGCTCTATATTTCATAGAAATAATTATACCATATTTCTCTTAAATCTTGTAATCCAACTAGTTTTGGGCGATGCAACGAACTGCGTAACCGCGATAGGCACGAGTAGCGACGCCGTAAAGATAAGTCATTGTGCCGGTAATGCCTATGCGATACATTTGCGTTTTGTCATAGTAGCTAGATGACCAGAGAAAGCCATAGCTGCCTTGCCATGATGAGGTAGTGACATTGTAGTTCCCGGATATTGGCGCAGAGAGCATGGTTTGGAAACTAAGAGCTGTAGTAGAATCGGCTGGAGTAGAGCTGGTTTCTTCTATTTTGTTGTAAAGATACTGAAATTCGTTATAATTGGTGGTCGGATAGACCACTGCACCACTTTTGGGTAGGCGCCAACTGGTTGGGCAGATATCATAGCTGGCGTTATTTTGGTCTGTATGAGAGCTGCTGTAACAATAAGATCCAGCAGTTGCCGCACAAAAGTTATAATACATACCTATCTTATAATTACCTAATCCAATATTATATGTAGTAGCAGCAACGCCTTCACCAGTTGTAGTGTCAGTTATAGCACCATATTTATCTATTATGTTATTATACGTATAACTACCAGTATAAGTGGTACCGTTATAAGTCCCTTTTTGATACGGATAAAGGCACCTACTATCAGTGGTAGATTGGCAGGTACCACTACGATTAATCATCGCTTTGTTATACTGAGCACCAGATGTCCAATTCGCATAATCAAGTTTAGTTTGAGCAAGTCCATTAGAATCCGTACCTCCACCATTCTTAAGTGCATTAATAGCAGCGGCAGTAGTATTGGTATTGGAAGTTGAGAGTGCATTTACCACATTCTGGTTATTAAGATTTAAGTAAAGATTATCTAGCATCCAACATCTGCCATCTGGTAGTTTGGCAACATGGTAGGCAGTACCATTAACTTGGCCAGTGGTAGTGGTACCGTCATAGGCTGGGACATTCTTTCTGTAATCTACTAGAATGGTAGATTGCATTGGTGATACATTGTTACAAATACTAGCAGTCATATCTTGCATTTTGTAGTATTGGAGACCAGATTCTGTAGCTTTACTCTTACTTGCCGCAGCATAGGCTTGGTCAAAGGTGGTAGGAGTCCAGACAGCATAGAGATTGATATTTGTATTATCTATGGTAGAATCAATTGGCATGCTAGCTCCTGTAGCATAGACAGTGCCATTACAGACAGTGCCTGGATCATGATAGGCAGTGACTTTGGTATTAGCGGCATTATAAGTAGCAGTAATACCATCATTTACAGATACACTACTATGGTCTGTACTGCCTAAACACCAACCAGCAAAAGTATAAGTAGATCTAGTAGGCGTAGCAGTGGGAGCTAGAGTAATATTAGCTGAGGTATTAATAGTACTAGCTTGAACATCTCCTACTTGGTTAAAGCCCATTTTCTTGGTAGTACTATCATAAGTACCATTTACATCATAATAAGTAATAGCATATGCTACTGGATTAGCAGTAGCAGTAAGTATATAAGTATTAGTATAAGTTCCTACTGGTTTGGTGTAGTCTACTCTTGCTGCAATATCAATAGTGTAGTCTTCTGAAGTAGCAGTATTCTGAATATCTAGAACACTTTCTGATGTAGTAGGAGATGGAAGGAAGTTGGTATTAGAACTACAACTACTACTGGTACTACCAGTGCAGAAGCTATTAGGTCTGTAGCCCCATTTATTAACATAAGTATTTGTATTACCAGTAGCAAAGGCATTCTCATTTGTAGCAGTAGTAATAGAATCTAGTGTATCGCCTAGACTAGTATTAGTTAATTGTCCTGTATTATCATTTCCTTTAATCTTTAATGTATAACCAGTATAGTTAGAAGTAGAGACAGAAAAAGCTAATCTAGAACTATTGTCTGATACTGCAAAGGTACCAGTACTACTAGTTGGCGTAATGTCTACACTAGCCATAGTAGAAGCTGAAGTGATAGTGATAGTAGGGACTTCTGCTACTCCGGCGGTGGCTTCTACTGATTGTTGATGATTGATGATTGGACAAACTGATAGGAGAACTAACAATACAAGTGCGGTAGTTGTGATGAAACCACCGATTCTAATGATTTTGTATCGTTTGATAGTTTGCTGTATGGCCTCTGTTGACATAATGTTTCCTTTAGCCTACAGGTCATAAACAAACCAGCACCCGTAGGCTTTCCATACTAGGCATGCATTTTGGAGCAAAGTTCTCTCAAAAGCAGTCAGTACCTACCGGTGCTGGTCTATACTTTTGAGAAAACAAATATAACTTTGCTTATAATGTAATGTGCCTAGTATGGAAATTTATATACTTTTATTATAGCACAAAAAAGTAAAAGTCAACAGCAAGATAGTGCTTATTTTGTATGAATGTCAAGCTGTTCGTATGGAATGGTGATTTTGTGATCTTCTAGAGTTTTGACGATGGTGTGAAGGCAGTTGCGGCGGGCTTGCAGGCGGTTGATGGGGTCACAAGTGATTACTACTTGATAATCTAATGTAGAAGAACCAATTTTGGAAAGACCTTGATAATCTGCGGTGAGGGTGAGGTCGGTTTTTTGAAGATTTTTAGTAATTTCTTTCATGATTTCGTCAG
>CAZHGO010000007.1:0-21285 GCA_964532185.1 uncultured Candidatus Saccharibacteria bacterium
TCGTGGGCTGGACGAGAACCGTTGGTTCGCCCGGACGACGAAGCTAGAAAAAATCCACAATTTATTCTGGATTTTTCGAGCGACGCCCGGCGGAAGACTTTTGCGAAGCAAAAGTCTAGTCCATCCTCTTATTTTTGCGAAGCAAAAGCTAGCGCCCAGTCCCCTATCTTATCAATAAGCTTTTCTCGTTCTATTTTTGAAACATCTTTTTCGAATACTAACTTTTCATAATCTGTTATAGGTTTGATATCTTCCAGCTTTCCACCGACTGTAAAAAATTTTATTGGCATTTTGCGGTCTAGGGCTGTCATAATCTCTTGGTAGCAACCATCCGAAATCTCGCCAAATTGCCAAAGTTCATCACTCATTTTTAGCAATTCACCATTAGCATTACGAACAATATCGCGTTCCACGAGGTCGTCCAAGAAATAATCCCAATTCATAAACGGGTTCAACGGCATTAAATCTTTTTCTAGAACATATGCTGAAACGATTTTTTTAGCGTAGAAATTGTGTTTGGAATGAGCAGTGTAAACTTTCTTCATATCTTTATTTTACCTCAAAATCCTCAGTTTTCAAATCACAGTAATATCTGCCGCTTTTAGCGGTAAACTTCAAGACGCAGTAGTCTGGGTCGGTGACACCTTTTTTGTAGAATATCGTATCTCCCCTTCTCCAGAGCATATTCTTGGTTTTTTGATCGGTCATAACTTCCATCTTACCTTTTAGCATCACGCCCACATATTTAATTAAACCTTTGTGGTAGAAATAAATACTGGCTTTTGGATTCTTTTGATACTGTTTGACTCGCATCGAAGAAGTGTTGGTTGAGAAATAAAATTCCCTTAGCCCTTCCCTTTTTCTGGGCTTTAACATAGCCTTGATGTTGGGGTAATTTTTATCATCAATAGAACCTACAAGAGCAACTTTTCTTTTATCGATAAATTTTTCAATTTTCTTTAGATTCATCTTAATCCTCTACTTCTTCAAACCGGTATTTGCCCGGTTCCACTTCTTCCATAAACATATCATATGGGCGGCACCAGAGTTTGTTGTCTCCATATAAGGCTCGATAAGCCACCATTTTCTCCCCTGTTTCGGAATGATAAATGATGTCTTCTACTAGGTATAAATTACCCTTAAAATGTTTATACACTCCGTGGATTTTTAATTCCCTATTCATAGCTCGATTATACCAAATTAGATTGAGTAATTAAAATACCCGCGCATGGTGTTTTCGACGATGCGGTAAGAATCGGTGTTGTTAGAATTGTCGGTGGTTTTCATATTTGGCTCCTTGGTTATCATAACCTTATGATACCTAGAAGCTTAAGGCAAACTGAAAAAATGAATTATTCTGAAAAGCTATAATAAATTCCGCCGGGGTGGTAATTGTCGTCATGATAAGAGAAGGCATGACCGTAAGAGCCGTGCTCTTCATCCCACTGGAAGTATAGAATGCCGTGGCGAGGGGTTTCGTCAGGCTGTGTAGCAAAATCGAAAGTAATATAAAACACCCCGTTCTCATCAGAGACACCGTAACCTGTCATTTGGGTGTAGACGGGCTGGTCATTAGTTGTAAAGTCCATTTCGCGAATATAACTCTCGGCAAGGTGATTAAAAATCGCCACTTTGTCCGAGACGAGATTGGATTCATTGTTTTTGATCTGAGTGACAGAGACAACATTAAGAATAATGGAAATAACCAACACAACTGATAGCGTTATAATAATCCCCACAGATGGACGAATACCTGATGAAACACCAGACTTTTTGTGATTTTTTTTGACCATTTTAAAACTCCTTATGCTATTTAATCAAATTATAGCACATAAATTACGCACCATATAATTTTTTGATGATTTCGATAGTAAATTTGACGTTATCTACCGTGCTACCGCGAGACAAATCCGCCAGCGGAAGATCAAAACCTTGCACAATTGGCCCGGCTATTCTCCAACCACCCAAATGTTCAAGAGATTTATATAGAATATTGCCAGAGTTAAGATCTGGCACAATCAGAATGTTGGCATGACCATGAAGCGCGGAATTTGGAAACTTTTTCTCAGATATACTATGATTTAGCGCAGTATCTAGCTGCATCTCACCATCAATTAACCATTCTGGATGAGATTCCCTAATTTTTGAAATCACGGAATAAATTTTTTCCAAATCTGGATTTTTCCCGCCTGAACCATTAGTAGAATATGACAGCATAGCGATCCTCGGCTGGTCATTGAAACAATTCTGAAAAGTTTTTGCAGTATCTTCTACGATACAATATAGCTGTTCTTCGGTAGGGTCTTTATTGACTCCGCCATCAGCTACAGCTAGATTTTGCCCATTTTTGCTACAAATAAAACAGCTGGAAAAAAATTTGGAAGTCATTTTGAAATTCTCTTTAAAACAAAGAATTACGTCTCTAGTAGAATAATTGAATCCCGAAATCATTGTGTCGACCGCTCCAACTTTTACCAGATTGGCAGCTTCATCTAAATCTTTAGCTGGCACAAGTGATACATCTTCATATGCATCAGCAGCTTCTTTTATGATGGGATCATTTGATTCTGGGATGACTATTTTCATGGTTCATTTTCTCCTAAATTAATGTAATTATAGCATGAAAAAGCCCCGCTCGAAACATAGAGCGGGGCCATAGGAAGGTGGGTTAGCCAACGATCTGGCGAATATTGACATGTTTATTATTTATAAGAAGTTTAAAACTTAAGCCGAGAATGCCTTTAGCTACATTACGCGGTGTAGTGATAAGCTCGGGCCAATCTTTGAGAATAGCCTGAATGTCAAAACCTTCATCTGTAGTGTAGCGAAGTTCGGCGGTGTTTTTGAAGTTCGGATTACTCTTACCGATCTTGTCGACTTTTTTATCGTAGGCAAACCGAAACTCGACTTTTGAGACTTTTTTGATATTTTCGGCTAAATTGGGATATTGAAGATGTCCGAGCCCATGTTCAATAACACGAGTCTCGCCGACGTCGAGCACATCTGATAAACAGAGCGCTGTGCGAATGACAATATCAGTTTTCATCAAGGGCTTGGCCTTTGATTCTTTTCTGATTTTGCTAAAATCCTGCATAATGCCGATATAGTCCTGCCTGAGGATAGCGTTGGTGATAGTGTTAATATCTTTAATGGATATTCCCGATTCATCATTCAGGAAATACGTCTTGACAAGATCTATCGCGCCTGAACTTAAATTATTATATACTCCAAAATCCCGAAGTGCAATAGCTATGGTTGTTAACCACTTGTCTCTTTCTGTAGAAGGATAATGATAATCACCATAACAGAATGATTCAAACGAACATTTCACCAGATTATCCAAAAAAGTGAGGGCCTGTTTTGTAGCGTTTTTGACGTGATTGACGCCACGGTCAAAACCAAGATATGGATAGTTGTTGGGATTGTCCGCATTGGCTACCATATGACTTTGCCATCTATCAGAATGGCGAATCCGGTCAAAAAGCTCAGCGTACCCTTTAATAATAAACGGGCACCAAGCCGGCACATCGGCCCATTTTTCTGGGTAATCATCAGCTACTATGAGCCTTTTTAAGATATGCCCATCGGTCGTATCTTGGACCCGATCATCAGGATCCGGGGCCTGAGTTAACGAACAATAAATGCCGGTATCATAGTCTTCTATAGGGGAATAGTAATATACCCCGTAATCTCGCGAGCGACCGCTTGCTAGTTGATGTACTTCGTGAAACGGACATTTTGTGCAATTTTCTACTTCAAAAGCTACTTTTGCCTTCAATAAAACCACCTCCTTGTTAAAGAATATCCCACCTGTCTTTATTATACCATATTCTTGATAAAATTTCAAGTATGATAGGATTGTCGCGGCTGTTTAATTGTATTATAATAAGTATATGGTTATTGTGAGAATGTTGTCTTGGTGGTATGTGTCTGGCTGGGGTATATTTATTAAAAAACTCGGCGAGCGATTTTCCAACTTGGCAGATTTTTTCTCGATGTCTTCCCTGCTCCGTACGTTGTTCCAGCCTTACCGACAAATTTCTGCAGACACCGCAGCAAACGGCTCTTCTCTAGAAACTAAGTTCCATGCTTTTACGGATCGTTTAGTATCTAGGTGTATGGGCTTTGTAACGAGATTGTTTTTGTTGATAATTGGGGTGATTGTGATGATTTTGACTGGGGTAGTAGGGCTAGCAATGGTGGTAGCTTGGCCACTAATTCCCTTTTTGCCAGTAGCCGGAATTGTAGCAACTTGCATGGGGGCATTAGTATGAATAACAAATCTAATACTTTTGACCCAACTAATCCACGAGTGAAACAGGCTCATCTTAAAAAACTGTTTTGTAAACACTCTGTAAAAGTGATAAATATTTTGTTATTTGTAGTTTTGTTAGTGGGCGGCGGAATTTTGATTTATCTGAAATACCCGATTGGCTGGACCTTGATGGGCTTTGCTCCCCTGTTTTTGATGATGAATTTCTGGATTTTTGAAGCACTTTCTGATATTAAAATCGGAAAAAGTGCTGATATTACGGATCTTTTATCGGAGAATGTGCTAGTAACTTTGACTTCTGCAACCACACCGGTAGATTTAGCTAAAACAATCGTCTCCACTACCAGTGGGAGATTTTTGATGACGAGATTTATGTTGCCGATAGAGTTTTTTGAAGAAGTGGCCAAGAGAATCCCGGGAACGCTAGAAAACGTGTTCGAAACTGCGCGTGAAATTCGCCAAGAAACTGATTCGGAAAAAATTACTGGTGGAGTATTGGCCGTGGCGATGGTCAAAAATCTGCCAGAATACGAAATTATTTTGAACCGGATGAAGTTGGATTTGGCGAGCTTGGAACAAGGTGTGATTTGGTTTAATTATTTATATGGCGCGGTAAAAGACGCTAAAACGCCGGTGCGTTCTGGTGGAATTGCTAGAGATTTGGCATTTGGATTTACGCCCACTTTGCAACGGTTCGCAACTAATGTTTCGATGCGTTCAGCAGGGGCTCGGACCAAATTACAACAAGCCGATCATCAAGCGGTGATAGATCAAATGATTGATAATCTTTCCAGTAGCGCTCGCAAGAATACTGCCTTGATTGGAGCGTATGGCTCGGGGCGGACCACGATGATAAATTATCTGGCAGAGACCCTTCTTAATGCTAATGCCAAGATTCCGAGTTCGCTAAAATTTTCGCAAATTTATTCTTTGGATGCGTCGAGTTTGATTTCGGCGGCGAGCAAGCCGGGCGAGCTGGAATATTTGATAATTCGGATTTTCAATGAAGCCTATGCCGCCAAAAATATTATTCTCTGTCTAGATGATGCGCATTTGTTCTTTGAAGAAGGCAACGGCTCGGTGGATATCGCCAATCTCTTGATTCCGATTTTGGAATCTGGGAATCTCAGGATGATTTTAATTATGGATAGCCAGAAATATCTAGAAATTTCTACCAAAAAGCCATCTCTGGCTAACGCTTTAAATGTGATTCAGGTAACGCCTACTAACCGCGAAGAAACTTTGAAAGTTTTGATGGACCAAGTTCCTTTAATGGAAGCGCAAAAGAAGGTGATTTATACTTATCCTTCCCTTACGGAAGCTTATCGTTTGAGCGAGCAATACATCCACGATGTTGAGATGCCGGGTAAGGCTAAACTACTTTTGCAATCGGCGGCGAGCTTTGCCGAAGGTGGAGTGGTGACAGAAATTTCGGTACAAACTGCGGTGGAGAAAAATTATGGAGTAAAGGTAAAAGTAGCGGATAACGATGAAGACCGCAATAAACTTTTGAATTTGGAGCAGTTGATTCATGAGCGAATGGTAGACCAAGAAGAAGCGGTGGCGGCGGTGTCCAATGCTCTTCGCCGAGCAGCAGCGGGCATGAAAAATACCGGCCGGCCAATTGGCACTTTCCTGTTTGTAGGGCCAACTGGCGTAGGTAAAACCGAGCTGGCTAAGGCAATTTCAGAGGTCTATTTTGACGGTGAAGAAAATATTATTCGGCTGGATATGAATGAGTTTGTGTCCGCTAATGATGTCTCGCGGCTGATTAAGGATGGGGCGGAAGACGCCTTGAGTCTCACCGCTCAGGTGATGAAACAGCCGTTTTCGGTAGTTTTATTGGACGAGATTGAAAAGGCCCATCCGTCGGTGATTACTACCCTTTTGCAGGTTTTGGACGAAGGGGTTTTGCGGGATGAAAGAAACCGCGAAGTAAGTTTTAAAGATACCATTATTATCGTGACTTCTAACGCCGGGGCTAATGAAATTCGTGAAAAAATCACTAGTGGCGAAAAAATTGAAGATTTTAAAGAGGAGTTTTTGGATAAATTAATCTCTAGTGGTGAGTTTAAGCCGGAGTTTATTAACCGGTTTGATGAGATTTGTTTGTTTAAACCTTTGTCTAAGACGGATCTTCTGCAGATTCTAGATATTATCATGAAATCCGTAAATAAGACTTTGGCACAGCAAAAAATCTCGGTAACCCTTAGCGATGAGGTGAAGGCTATGTTGGTAGAAAAAGGCTACGATCCCAAGATGGGGGCTAGACCGATGCGGCGGGTGATACAAAAGAGTGTAGAGAATGCAGTGGCTTCTGCGATTTTGGCGGGGCAAGCCACGCCGGGTTCGGTTTTGAATATTACCGCAGATAAAATTACAATTGAGAACTAAACTTTTCTGATGGTTTTTAGATAGATTTTGATGTCTGGTTCTACACGGTAAGAATCACAAATTTTGGAGATGGCTTTATTGAAAGTCCATTTTGGGAGTTTGGAGACCTTGAGATAACTTAAAGTTTCTTCTGGATACTTGATAAAACATTCGGCTACAAGCCAGGCGATGGCCATTTTGATGTAGTATGCTTCCCTGTCTTTTAGAGTTTCGATGCGGTCAAAAATCACCGCGAGGTAATCTTCTGTTACATAGGAGCCCAGCAAAAACACCATACCGGCGCGTACAGTAATTGCTTTTTCGCTTTTTAAAAATGAGTCAATTTTTTGTTCAAAAAATTCCTCACGGTGCTTTTTGATAAGTGGTTTGAGGCTGGCACAAAAAGTGTCACACGAGCACCAATCATCCATCAAGTTGATTTGCGAATCTAAATATAGCAGCATTTCGTCGTAAGACATTCTGGCGATTAGCATGCCGCGAAACATGAGTTCTTCTAGGGAGACAGGAGTAATTTGAAGGAACTTTGGAATGTCTGCTTTTGGCACGGTCTTGGCGATTTCTCTGATAATAGGCACGCGCACACCGAGAATGGGGCGATTCGTGATGATGCCTTTTGAGACAAAAGCCTGATATTTATCGTCTATCTCATGAGTGAGGGCTAGCTTGATATCGTTATAGGTCATGAGTTAATTATAACACTTGGCAATTCTTCCCTGTCAAATTATTAATCTTGTAATTTTTAATAATTTTGATATAATTATTAAAAGAAAGGAAATTATTATGACTTATTATAGCGCGGCGATGACATCTACTGGGCAGGTGACTCTGCCAAAAGAGTTAAGAGTTTTTCTTGGGGTAGATGGAGCCAAAAGGATTACCTTTGAGAGAAAAAAAGATGGAGTAGTAATAAAGAAAAAGATGTCTTACAAAGAGTTTCGTGCGGAGCTAGATAAGCATATCACCCCAGAAGTTCGTAAGATTATCAAAGAAGATAAGAAAAAAGGCATTACTACTGTTCGCCAAATGCGAGAGGAAATCGCTAAATCACCAGCAGAAAAGAAACGTTTGGAGGAGGAATATGGCCCAGCCCCAAGTTCAAGATACGCTTGATACAAACTTAATTGTACATTTTTTGCTAAAAGATAATCTTTTGCAGTATCGTAAAGTAAAGAGACTGCTAAATGATCCGAACACTGGCATACATCGTGTGCCGACTTTGGCTATTTCTGAGGCTGTTTATGTGTTGGAAGCTCATTACAATAGAGAGCGTAAGACTTCGGTGTTTTTATTGCAATTTTTCTTAAAATTTTTTGATGATATTTTGGACTATAATCGCGAGTTGTTTGATTTGGTGTTTCCCTACTATCTACAGCATCCGGGAGTATCCTTTAATGATTGCTGTATGGCGTTCGATACACAACTTAATACGGCCGAGCCGCTTTTGACTTTTGATAAAACTTTGGCTAAGCAGCATCCGAGTGCGGAACTATTATAGGCTATTGAGCGATACAGCGGACTGCGAGACCGTTTTTCCGGCCCCAAACAATATTATCTTGCCTGTTAACCCCGCTACGATGAGCACTCATGTTAAACATATCACCCGCATTAGAATACGTGGAAGACCAAAAATAGCCAATCGTGCCTTGCCTGAAGGCAGAGCCAATAGCATAAAATCCAGACATCGGTGCCATTTCTATATTCTATGTGCACAAAAATTAACATATATGCAATACTGGAATTACAAAAAACAGCAAATTTGTTGTATCGTATCTATCTAGTGATTTAGAGCCCAGTGACTGAAGAAATATTGTCTACTTCTGTTTCTGTGTTGGTGGCGGCAAGATTGGTGGTGGTGATAGTAACTTTGCCACCGTTGGAGCCGGAGCGGCCCCATTCGGAAGTGCCTTTAGCCACGATGAATTTTTGCGCAGAGGAGAAATTGGCGGTGACGCTGGTGAGGTTAATTGTGGCGTCAGTATTAGTGATAAAGAAAAATGGAACATTCTCGTATTGAGATGATGATTCGAGTACGGTAAGGGTAGAATCTGTAGCGGTAAATGAGCCGGTGCCAACAGAAGCGTCGCCACTCATAGATTGATAAATCATCACGGCAGCGTTATCTACATTATTTCTATTGCCAATGCCGTTAGTGGAAAAATCACAACCTTGAATATTGATGGAATTCTTCCCTTCTACTACAGCGATTTGGGCACCAGTAGCAGTACCTTTGGAATTAGTAACGGTGATGTCGCCAGTGGAATAAATTAAAGGCGAGCCGGCGCCAGCGGTATTTAATGTCATATTGTCTGCTACAACCGTTCCAGAGCCACGGTCAGTAGCAAGCGAAGCACACGAACCGCCCTTGGTGGAGATAGTAGTATTATCAGCGTTAATTGAGCCCCCATAAGTAGCATGAAGACCGCGAGAGTTATCCTTTTGAGTAGTGATGGTGACATTTTCCACCAAAGCCTCACCGCCATTAGTGGCGACCACTGCGTTAGCGCCAGATACGTTGGAAGTAATTGTAGCACCGTTAATTTCTATAGAAGAACCGGCGCCAACTACCGTAATGGCAGAGTTAGTACCATAGAAACTATAGTTATCGCCCCGGCCTGAAAAATCTGCCGAGCCAGTTTTATTGATTAGGACGTCCCCGTTGATTTTAAGTGAGCCACCATTAATGACTAGGAAGGTGACTTGGTCGTCCGTGGCAGATTCGAAAGTCCCACCAGAGATGGTGACGTCAATACCGTCTACTAAATAGGCGGCGTTATAGGTGACGGACTTTCCGCCAATAGTAGCAGTAGCAGAACCAGATGAAAGTGCAGCGCTAATAATTTGTTCGCCAGAACCAGCGATAGTTTCCGTGGTTTCGGAATTTTCTGTGGTTTCTACGGTTCCGGTAGTTTCAGAATTGCGATTTTTTGTCACCACTATAGCGACAACGGTTATTATCACAATTAAAATTAATAAACTTATTCCACTAATGATTACGATTTTGGATTTTTTTGAGAATTGCTGAGGGGTTTCTTTTGGAGCCTCTTTGAAAGTTTCTTTTGGAGCCGCCTCCCCATCCCACCAGCTATTTGAATTTTCCTGTTTTTCTTCCATAAATAATTCTCCTTATGTATTATTATACAGAATAATCGAAATATTTGGGTTGTTTTCGTTTAGTTGAATAGTCCATAAAATTTCCTTGTTTATGGTCTATATCATAACGTCCCAAGCTTAAACAAATATCAAAAACTTTTTTTCTTACTGAATTTGAGTTTGGGCAGGGCGAGGCCAAAGTTGATGGCATTTTTCTGGAAACTTTTGACGGTGACTTTGATAACAATAACAGAAAGAACGGTGATTTCGGCAAGGCCGATGATAAGTTCTGGAGTGGTCAAAGTGCCGAAGGCACTTCTTAGCATCAAAGCGGTGGGGGCGGAAAGTGGGAAATAGGTTAAGAAATAGACAAACCCGCTCGGTTCGCTTGCCATAAAGGCCGACATAAAGTAAAGTGGAAATACCACGCTAATAATCACCGGGCCGATAAACTGCGACGCGTCTTTAGCAGTAGGAGTAATGGTGCCGATGTAAGTAAGAAAACCGGTGGCCAAGAAAATTGAGAATACCAACAGCGCGAGATTGGTAATAATAGTAACTGGGTCTATCACGATTTGCGACAAGACCGTGCTAACCATTGGATTATCTTTGTAAATAATTACCGCAACCACAGCCGGAATAATTAAGGTTAGCATTTGGATGAGACCAAGCAGCATCATGGAGAAAATCTTCCCTACGATTAGATGCTTGGTGGAAACGCTGGTTAAAATCATCTCGGAGATACGGTTTTCTTTTTCTTCTACGACGGTCATTAAAAGCCGTCCGCCAAAGAGTGTGACAAAGAAGAAATAGACAACTAGAATCAAGAATGGAATGACGGCATGACCAAGCGCATTTGATGATTCGCCGGTTGTGGTGAGTTTGTTGTCATTTACATCAAAACTGCCAGTAAGGGCAACGATGTCTAGGTCTGAAAACTTTGGTGAAGTCGCTTGTTTTAAGATGGCTTTGATTGCCTCGCCATCCATGTTGAAGAGTTCTAGACCTTCGGAAATATGATAAAAATCTACCTTTTTAGTTTCTGCGAAATCAGCCGGAATGTAAAAATAGAGATCTACTTTTTGGTCGGTGACTTGTTTGATTCCCTCATCTTTTGTAATATTTGTTAACATGGGGTAATCTTTTGGTAAGACACCAGCTTCGTCGGTGATAGCGATTTTGGTGTCTTCGTTGATAGTTGGGTCGGTGGTGTGGTTGTTGCTTGAAATTAGCATAGAAATAATAAATATCCCCACAATCATCGCCGGAATCAAAATAATCGTGGCCCAAAAAGACGGTTTTTTGATTTGGCGGATAAATTCAAATTTGGTAACTTTCCAGACTGAATTACTCATCTTCACCTCCATATACATCAATAAAGATTTGCTCTAAGGATTTGTTTTTGTGCTGTTTTTTGATCTCTGCGATTGTGCCATAAGCGTGAGCGACGCCATCTTTTAACAAAATCGCGCGGTCGCAAAGTTTTTCGACTTCGTCCATATAATGGGTAATCATAATAATGGCTGCGCCTTTTTTGTGGGATTCTTCGATGATTTCCATGAGAAGGCGGCGGTTCATCGGGTCAAAACCTTTGGTAGGTTCGTCTAAAATTAGAAGTTTGGGATCGTTCATAATAGTGACGCCTAGTTGAACTTTTTGTTGCTGACCACCGGAGAGTTTCTCTAATTTTTCGTCGGCTTTGTCTTCCAGTTTGACACGCTTTAGGTATTTGAGTGACCATTCTTTGGGGTCTTTGAGACCTTTTAACTCGCCAAAGTAAACCATGTTGTCTAGGACGGTTTCCTTTTTGTAGAGGCCACGTTCTTCCGGCAAATAGCCGATAGTGATATTGGTATCTTCTGGGTCGTATTTTTTGCCATCGATCAGCAATTCCCCACCGGTGGGCGTGTAAAAACCAAGTAGCGCCCTTAAAGTCGTAGTTTTACCGGAACCGTTGGAACCTAAAAGTCCAAAAATCTCGCCGGCTTTGACATCAAAGGACAAGTCCTTGATGACAGTTTTATTCCCAAATTTCATTTGGAAATTTTTAATCTCCACAATGTTTTTCATAGTTTTATTATAGCACAGCTAACCAAATAAAATTCTAAAAACGCCAAGTGAGACGAGAAGCATGATGAGTCCGGCGGTGACGACACCAGCGATGATGGCGAGCATGGATTTTTTGAAGTCTAAGTCTAGGATACTGGCGGCGAGAGTGCCGGTCCAGGCACCGGTGCCAGGAATGGGGATGGCAACAAACAAAAACAGCCCGAGGTAGACACCGCCTTTGGCCTTTTTTAGCATTTTGTTGCCGGCTTTTTGACCCTTTTCTAGGCAGAAATTGCAGAACTTTTTGAACCATTTGATTTTACAGTTCTGGCCCCATTTTAAAACTTTTTGAGCAAATAAATAGATGATTGGAACGGGTAAAATATTGCCAACTAAAGCGATTAAAAGCACGGCCCATTCTGGCAAACCGATATCCATACCGATAGCAATAGGAATAGCGCCGCGAAGCTCAATCAAAGGCACCATCGAAACTAATAAAACTAAAAGAATTTTCCAAATCATACACTCTATTATATAATGGACGTATGTTATTGTCTATTGTTGTGCCGGTATACAATGCGGAGAGCTACTTGGAACGATGTTTGAAATCGATTTTTAGCGCAGTAGCATTAAGTAAAGTTTCTACGGAAGTGATTTTGGTAGATAATAGCTCATCTGATAACTCTATTTTGGTGGCGGAAGAATTTGCCAAAAAATCGCCGCTTAGGATTAATATCTTTCGCTGTGATACTGCAGGTGCGGCGGCGGTGAGAAATTTTGGGGTCTTAAAAGCGCGCGGTAAATATATTTGGTTTGTGGATGCGGATGATGAAATTGCGGCTAATTCGGTGAAGGATTTGGTGGAAGTGGCGGAAAAAAAGAAGGCCGATCTTGTGATGATGGGGGCAAACAGAATTTATCCGGATGGGCACTCGGATTATCTTTCTGCGGTAAATCCTGCTAAGCCAGATTATAAGAGCCGGTTTGTGCGCTATGGCGCGGGGCCGTGGCAATTTTTGATTTTACGCGAATGGTGGCTTTCGCATAAATTCTTGTTCAAAGAAGGTATCATTCACGAAGACATGGAGATGATTTCTGCCCTGATTTTATATACGGACCGATTTTTCTGCGTAGATAAACCCTTGTATTTTTATTATCAGAATCCGGATTCGGTGCTACACAAAGAGTCTTGGGATAAGCATTATCTAGATATCTTCCCTGCACTTTCTGGGCTTTTTGCTCGGTTTGAAAAGGCGGGGGCGGTTTCAAAATATCATGATGAACTAGAGTGGTTTTTTATCTGGAATCTTTTGATTGATTCGGCGGCGGATTTTGCTAAATTTCCGGAAGGAAAAGAAGGATTTAAGTTTTCACGCGAGATGCTAACAAAATATTTCCCGAAGTGGCGCAAAAACCGTTTTCTAAAAGAGAAGCCTTTGAAACTAAGAATACGCGTAAGACTTAACTATAGAAAATCGTAATATTTCGGAAGTTTCGTGTCGTGATAATCTTCGATTATATCACGACACTCCACCTCTGCGCGCACAAAATCATAGATTTTGTGCTTGATGTTCCTCAATATTACGATTTTCTATTTATTCTTTTCTTCGTTCTCGAGTTTTTTGAAGGCGACTTTGCCGATGAGGGTTTTGGGGAGTTCGTCTCTAAATTCATAAGCGGTAGGAAGAGCATAAATTGGGATGTTTCTCTCGAGTAGTTCCCTGATTTCTCTTTCGGTACGTTTGCTAGGCTTGTAACCTTCTTTTAAGACGATGAAGGCTTTTGGTACTTGGCCTTTGTGTGGGTGGTCTATACCAATCACAATAGAGGTGAGTACAGCTTCGTGGGAATTGATAATAGACTCTAGGTGAGTTGGATAGATGTTGTAACCTGATGAAATGATGATACGTTTGAGCCTCTGGCCGAAGTAAATCAAACCGTCGTCGCCAAGGTGACCAATATCACCGGTATGAAGCCAGACTTTGCCATCATCGTGAATCTTGATGACTTTGTTGGTCTCTTCTTCGTCACCAAGATAGCCCATCATCACGAGCGGGCCATTAATGCAGATTTCACCATCTACGCCTTGAGGTAGTTCCTTTTTGGTATTGGGTTTGACAATCTTAAAATCCATATTTGGCATAGGTGCGCCAATAATACCATCGGCGAAAGCATTTTCTGGAGAAAGACAGACCGCGCCAGAGCCTTCGGTAAGACCGTAGCCGACGCGAATCTTGGCCTTAGAACCATGAGCGGCCAGAAAATCATTTACTTTATCTCTCAAAGTGCTGTTTAGGGCGTCGCCACCGCAAATAACGGCGGTAACTGATTCTAGATCATTTGGCCCTAATTTAGTATTGATGAGAGCTTCAAACAGGGTTGGAACCCCTACAATGAAACTAGGAGCGTTTTTCCTTAAGATGTCAGCGAAAAGTTTGTGAGAAAAGGCTGGAATCAGATCACAACCCATACCTTTACAGAGAGGAGTGTGGATACAAACACCTAAGCCAAAGCAGTGAAAGAGTGGCAAAATAGACAAAACTGTGGCTCCTGGCACGATTTGGCGTATCATAGTGGCGTCACAGAGTGATTCCGCGTTGATATTAAGGTTTGAGAGCATAACCGCCTTAGGAGCGCCTGTAGTGCCTCCAGAGTACATAATAATAGCGGGGTCAGCGCCACCGCGCTCTTCGTGGTAGTTACCCTGATAAAAGTAAGAATTGGCGATAAAATCTTCCCAGAGTACCACCCGGGCATCATTGGCCGGAAGGCGGACTTTTTTGACATGAAGTAATCTGTAAAGCTGTTGTTTGAGAAACCCTAGCCCATCTGATGGGCGAACTACAATAATCCGCTCTAACTGGGCGATATCTCTGATACGATAAATTTTGTCAAAAACTGCGTCGATTACAAGGACATATTTGGATTCGGCTATCTTGATGTAATATTCTAACTCCTTCTCTGATGATAAGGGGTGAACCATATTACAAACTGCGCCAACCATATTAACAGCGTAAACCATGGTAATCCCCTCTGGGGTGTTGGGCATACAGATGGTGACACGGTCGCCCTCTTTGACTCCATAGTTTTTAAGGGCGCGGGCAGCCTTTTCAATCTTTTTGACGAAATTCTTATAGGTAACTTTGTGACCATAGTAAGAATAGGCGACATTGTCTGGGTATTTTTCGGCGGTTTGAATAATCATATCCACCATCGAGCAATCTGGAAATTCCAGAGTCTCTGGGATATTATCTTCCTCGTAGTATTTTAGCCAAGGCTTCTTAGTAGTCTTTTTAGTTGCAGTTTTTTTGGTTGTAGTTTTTTTCGCAGTTGATACTTTTTTACTCACAAAAATCTCCTTATGGATAATTATAGCACATTTTTATGTTTTTGAGCTTCTTTATATAGTGTGACGAGTTAAAAATTCTCCGGCGTTGGTAACAGTTAACCAAGCGCGAACACCATTACCCCATTTGAATTTGTAGCGATCGGGACAGGCATTTACCTGTTTGACGACATTGATGGCAAAATCTCTACCCTCGTCAGAGAGACTATTCCACCATTCACTCCAGCGCTGACGAGATTGCGGAGTAAGCGGGCTTTTATCTAACATAATCTCAATACCTTCGTCACCACCGAGCAGCTCTTTGTTGCTATTAATACTATCTATGATGCCTGACTCTTCTGGAGTTCTATTGATTGTATCAATAGCCTCAGAAAGTGCATCAGCAGAGATGACGTTACCGATCTCATCAGAGCCAATATAATCAATAATTTTATCAGCATTAGTTCTTTGTCGAGTAGTAAATTCCTCAGAATATTTGGCATTATAGACCTTAAATCCTGCCATTACTCGGGCCATAGCAGCCTCTTGCTCTACTGCGTTTGCAGCATTTTGAGCCGCTTCCTTGTAGCGATTAGCAGCCTCTTTGGCTACATTTAGATAATTATTGCCGCCAATATCACCTTTGATTTTGCCTTCTTTGGTAGCTTTTTTGATAATGCGATCCATATAATTGTTGAATTTTTTGTCTATTTGTTTGACAATCTCGGGATCTTTGGCCTCCTCAGGTCTGATCTCGGCAAATTCTACCATAAAACGGGCATAATCTTCTATGGTAGTACGAATCTTATCGCTAGTTTCTTTTTCGACTGGGATAAGTTTTTTGTCCCAATTTTCGCGATCTACTTGGCTGATTTCATTAACCGTTTCTTCAACTAACTGTTGTTTGGCTTCGTCGATGGCGTCAGCAATAGTTTTACCATCGTCAAAAGTGCGAGTGCCATTTAAGTATTGGTTAGTATATTTTCGTTCAAAATGATTCCGGAAAAGATTACCTTTCCAAATTTTCTTAATCAGACCAGCAGTTGATAACTCATGGTTGAGAGCCTCTCTGGCAGATTTTCTAGCTAATCTTTTCTCACTTCTAGACCAGTCTACGCCAACCGCCATAAGCGGGTTGGGGTTTTCTGACTCAGTTTCTAACTCAAACTCTGCTGGCTCCGGCTCTGTTGGCTCGGATTCAGTAGATTCAGGCTCCGCTGATTCTGCTGGTTCTGGTTCTATGGATTCTGGTTCTATGGGCTCGGGTTCTGGTTTTGGCTCTGACTCTGTAAGATCTTCAATCTTTGTGGGTTTAGGCTCTAGTTGTTGGAATTTTACCTCTTTTTGTTGACATTTGACTATCTCTTGATTATTGGCGGCCAGTTTTTGCTCAATTGCGTGTCTTCTAGCTACTAATGCTGCTATTTTCTTTGCTCTTTCGGACTCGACAGTAGGCCTAGAGATATCAATAAGATCAAGCTCTTGACGCTTAGAAGGTTCTTCGATAGTGATTTCGTTCATGTCCTGATCATATGGCGATACCACTTTTTGTTGTTTTTCAAACATTTTAGGCCTCCTCCCCTAAATAAAGCTTTTTGAATTGTTGCAAAGTTTCTAGCGCTATTTTTTCAAAATCTACCCCGGATTTTTGCATAAATTCGGTCAGTTTTTCGGTAGTAAAATCGGGTTTACCTATTAAATTGGCTAGCTCTTGGGCTTTTTCTTCGGATAGAGATTGGATTGCGGCACGATTTAGCTGTGCTTCTAATTGATTTCTCATATCAGCCATCAAATCCTTTTTGATTTCTGGATCGACGTCAGAAAGACCTTTCTTTTTTAGAAGGCTCTCTAGAAAATCGTCTATTTTTTGCATTTTTGTCTGACCTTTCTTTAGCACTATTTCCCTTATTATACCGCTTATTGTTGAAAATGCAAGAAAAAAATTGCTAAGTTTTACCTTAGCAATTTTTTCGTTTGTCTATTTGCTGATTGACAAAGAGATTTTGCGACCTTCTTTGTCGATATCAAGCACCTTGAAGCTCTTGCGTTCGTTTAAGGTGAAGACCTTCTCTGGGTCGACATCAGAACCTTCGCCGAGTTCAGAGACGTGAACCAAAGCTTCTACCGCTGGGCTAATTTGGACAAAGGCACCAAACGGAGTAATACGAGTGACCGTACCTTCTACTTTGGAGCCTTTCTTTAACTTCTCTACTTCGTTGAGCCATGGGTCTTCGGTGAGTTGTTTCATCGAGAGAGACAAACGCTCCTTATCAATAGCGATAATCTTGGCGTCGATTTCGTCGCCAATCTTGACGTAATCAGCTGGATTGTTGACACGTTCCCAAGAAATCTCGGAGATGTGAACCAAACCTTCGATACCGTCTACATTTACAAATACACCAAAATCTACCACACCGGTGACTACACCGTGAATGGTGTCGCCAACTTTAAGGCTAGAAAAGCGCTCGGCAAGACCATCTTTGATGGCTTCCTTCTCGGAGAAGATGAGCTTGTTTTCTTTCTTGATAGCATCCAGGATGCGTACCTTGATAGGTTTACCTACAAGAGAGTTTAGTCTTTGTAAAATCTCGTCTTTGTCGGCGCTACCTACTCTTGGATAGTGCTCGGCAGAAAGCTGGGAAACTGGCAAGAAGCCTCTGATTCCTTCGTATTCTACTAAGAGACCGCCGCGGTTAGCATCATATGGAGTGATTTCCACGGTCTCGGCGTTGTCCATTTTGCTTGCAATTTCGTCCCAGCCCTTGTCTTTGACAGCCTTTCTGAGAGACAAAAGCACATACCCATCATCCATCTCGGCCTCAATAACAGAGGCGGTGACATCGGCACCTACTTCTAGGTCTTTAATATAAGAAGCCTCACGGCGTGGTACCAGACCTACCCCTTGGCTCCCGAGATCGATCAAAATCTCGTGTTTTTTGACAGAGATAACCTTCCCGTCGATAGTATCTCCGGCCACAACTTTTTTGGACGCGTTCTCATCCTTTAGGAGTTCGTCCATAGTAACTTTTTTGGCATTAGCCATAATATATTTTCCTTCCTTTAGGCTCATTCAGAGAGCTCGCATTTTTTGCGGAATCTTTGAATGAGCCCAAATCTAGTTTAATTATAGCAAATTTTATCTTAAATGTCTAGGGTGGAATTTTGAAAAAGGTGTAGTATAATAGGGGTATGTATTTAGCGGTAGATATTGGAGGTACCAAGACTTTGGTCGCGCTGTTTTCTCAGCGGGGCCGAGTGGTTAGGCGCCACAAATTCAAGACTTCTTGGCAAAAAGAGCGGTTCGTGCGGGAGCTTGTTTTGGTATTAAAACAGTTTGCTAAGACTCCTTTGAAAGCTGTAGTGGTAGCGGTGCCGGGCGTTGTACAAAAAAATTGTTCAGTCCGTTTAGGTAACCGCGATTGGGGTAATTTCTCTCTGGTGGAGGACTTACAGCGGTTATTTGATTGCCCGATTTATTTTGAAAATGATGCTAATCTCGCGGCGGTTTATGAGTCTCACAAATTGCCTGGTAAGACCGTATTTTTGACCTTCTCCACGGGGATTGGCGGGGGGGTTGCTACGCGTGGTCATATCCTGCCGGAGTCGGACGATTTTGAGCCTGGACACAAAATTTATACATTTGGTGGTGTGAAGGCTGAGTGGGAGGATATCGCAGCTTCTTCGGCCTTAGAAAAGGCTTTTCACGCTGATGCGGCTACAGATTTAAGGGGTAAAGAGTACATGATAGAGATTGCCGAGCGGGTATATCTGGGGTTACCAGATATTGTAGCCAAATATTCCCCTGATACAATCGTTTTGGGTGGGCCACTCGGAAAAATTTTTAAATTGTACGTAAAATATTTACCCAAAATTGATGGCGTTAAATACCGCCGACCGCGTCGGCCCTTGGAGTCCGTGATTTATGGCTGCTACATTTTTGGCAAAAATCAAAAGTGATTACCCTTCCCTGCGGTTTGTACAGGGGCGGAAATTTGCTTTCCGGCCACCGCGGACGGTGGTGATTCCCTCTGATGATCCTGAGCCTTTGTTATTACTACACGAGATAGGGCACGCTTTATCTTTTCACCGTGATTTTAAAACAGAGGTAGGGCGACTTAAAATGGAAGTGGAGGCCTGGGAAAAGGCCCGAGAACTTTGTGCTTTATATGGGGTTTTGGCAGATGAAGAGTTAATAGAGAGTGAGCTCGACACTTACAGGGATTGGCTGCATCAAAAATCGCGTTGCCCTTTGTGCGGACTAACGCGATTTCAGACACCAGATGGGACATTTCACTGCCCCAAGTGTGATGTTTCTTAGGCAGCCTTTTTGGCTGGACCACGACGAGAGATACGTCCGCCTTTGGCACCGGCTACGCGAGCAAGTGCTGGGTTAGCGGCGAAACCGCCGGTGTGGCCATTTTGACCACCTTTTTTGCCGATACGAGCATAAAACTCTTTACCATATTTGGCTTTGTTGGTGGCAGCAGCTTTCATACCGCCAGCTTTAGTTCCAGACATTGTGGAAACTCCGTTCTGCCCACCATCTTATACTAATAAAACACACCTCACAGAGGCTATGTTTTTGATTATATCATAGTGATTACGTTTTGTCAATAGAAATTTACCGAACACAAGTTTTTTATTTTCCCGAACAAAAATGTTAAAAAATGTGTATAAAAAGTGTTGACATTATGCATGGCGTGATATATAATAGAGATAACTTGCGTAGATTAAACTGCGAGGCTACACAAGTTATATGTATGACCTGGAAAACCGCCCCTCTCAAAAAATATGGCGGTTTTCTCTTATCTTGGACTTTTCTTGAAAGAAAAGTCCAACAAAAGAACTTAGTATAAAAAAGAAATCAGGCGCATGTCCTGATTTCTTTTTTGATTATAAATTATGCCAGCCGAAGAGGTGGAGGAAACGTTCGGCAAAGGTGGGGGCTTTGGGGAAATCTTCTACCTCTGTTTTGGCGGTGTATGTTTCTCCGTTGACTTCGGCTTTTAGATATTGGTCTTCTAGCTCTAGTTTGGAGTTATTTTCTTCTGGGGCGAGCACGGTGATGCCCTCTGTGGCAGTAATATCGTGTTGGCCACTCCACCAGGTTTGGTAATAACCGACTTTTTCGTTTGCTTCAATAACGGTGGTAGGGGTAAGTTCTTGGCTTAATCTTAAAAGTTCGTTTTTGCTTTCTTCAAAAGAGGCCTGTCTGGTGGTAGCACCTAAAACCGCCAGGGTGATGAAATGATTTTCCATCTGATAAGCACTGACAAGATTGTAGCCAGAGATATCGCCAATATAACCGGTTTTGACCCCTATGACTTCGGCATCATGGTTGAGTTTGTCTCCGAGAATTTGATTGCCATTATAGATTGTGCCGGCTACGGGAACGGTGTGAGTCTCAAGCCCGACGATTTCTTTTAAAACGGGGTTTTCTAGGAGTTTCGCGGCGATGATTGCGAGATCTTCGGCGGTGGCGACAGTAGATTCGTCGTAGCCGCTAGCGTCGACGCCGACGATGGTATTTTTGACCCCTATTCTGCCCAACATCTCTGTAGCGTAGGCGCAATAATCTTCGAGACTGCCAAAGGCCCAGATGGCCAGAGTATCTGCCATATTATTGGAAGATGCCAAGAGAACAGAGGCTAGAGCATCATACTCGCTAATTTCTTCCCCGGTAACAACTGCGGTAACAGAGCCATAATTATTGATATACCAAACGTATTTATTGTAAAATTCTGGAGTAATGATGATGGTTTCACCAGTTTCACCTTGGTTAAAAGGCTTTTTCTCTATGATAGCAAGACTCAGAATCATCTTAGCAGTAGAAGCGGTAGGATGCGGTTCAGCGTTTGAGCCCTGAATAACTTTGCCATCTACAGCGATAGCTTTTTGTTTAAAATCACCATCCTCCATCTCTGAGATAACTGGGAGAGCTGGCATGGTGACGGTCTGGACTAGTTCTACTTCGGTTTCCAAGGTGAACATTTTAATTAGAATAGTGCCTGCTGCGATGATGACGACTGTGATTAGGATAATGGGTAGTTTTTTCTTCATCTTGCTAGAATTATAGCACAAAAAAAGCCCGAAGGCTTCTGTGGTGGGGATATGTGGACTTGAACCACAGACCTCGTCATTATCAGTGACGCGC
>CAZHGO010000008.1:0-19296 GCA_964532185.1 uncultured Candidatus Saccharibacteria bacterium
TCGATATTCCGGCGGGAGTGACAATTACGGTCGGCGAGAGTGAAATTACTGTCGCAGGCCCAAAGGGTCAGCTCATCGTTCCGGTTCAGCCTAATACTACCACCAAGGTAGAGGGCACTCAGGCAATCGTCACCCGCAAGGACGACGAGCCAAAATCTCGGGCTTGGCACGGTTTACAGAGAGCTTTGCTCAATAACGCTGTAATCGGTGTGACCAAAGGTTACGAGAAAAAACTAGAAATAAATGGCGTCGGGTTTCGTCTTTCTGGCGGTGGTCAGGAGATTGAAATGGCACTTGGTTTTTCACACCCAGTGAAATACCATGCTCCAGAGGGCGTGCAACTTGCTACCAACAAAATGGAAATCACTGTATCGGGGATTGACAAACAAAAAGTTGGTCAAGTAGCCGCGGAAATTCGTGCGTTAAAGAAGCCAGAACCTTACAAGGGTAAAGGTATAAAGTATGTGGATGAGGTAATCATTCGCAAGGCTGGAAAGGCAGGTAAGAAATAATGGATAAGGTATTTAGAAAAGCTCGTACCCGTTCTAAAATTCACGGGACCGCTGATAGACCAAGACTCACTGTTCATTTTTCAAACTTGCACATCATAGTGCAAATCATTGATGATGACAAAAAGACTACTCTAGCTTATGCTACCACTAAAGGCGCCAAAATGACTGGCACCAAGACCGAAAAGGCCGCTAAAATTGGCGAAGAAATCGCCAAAAAAGCTAAGGCCGCTAAAATTAAGAAGGTAGTATTTGACAGAGGTGCAAAACTATATGCAGGCCGGATGAATGCTCTCGCTGAAGCCGCCCGCAAGGAAGGATTGGAGTTTTAATATGGCAGAAGAAGCTAACAAGGCCCCAAGAGTAATTAATAAATCCGGCACTCTTAAGATGGACGACAAGATTGCTGCTACCAAGCAAGCTAGAGATATCTCTGGTAAGAAGATGGATCGCAGAAATCGTCGCGACAGAGTAAAAGCCGAGACTGGGCCAAAAGAATTTGACGAAATTACCATTGCAATTGACCGCGTATCTCGTACTGTGGCTGGTGGTCGCAGAATGAGATTTAAAGCTCTGGTTGCGATTGGTAACCACAAGAATAAGGTTGGTATTGGCGTAGCTAAGGGTAACGATGTGACCACTGCTGTAAACAAGGCTACTTCCAAAGCCAAAAAGACCATGATTACCTTTAACATGGATGGGGAGACGATTTGCCATGAAACTCGCACCAAGGTAACTGGTGCAGATGTGTTGATGAAACCGGCTGCTCCTGGTACTGGTATTATCGCTGGTGGCACCGTGCGTTCTATCATGGGTCTTACAGGGGTGAAGAACTTGATTTCTAAGTCTCTAGGCTCTACTAATAAGGTAAACATTGCTTACGCAGTAATGGAAGGTCTGAAAGCCCAAGTTCCGCGTAAAGATTGGGTGAGAGGCGAAGGCAAAGCAGAGGCAAAAGCTGCTCCAGCTAAGAAGGTAGAAGCCAAAAAAGCTGAACCAGCTAAAAAAGCTGAAGCTAAGAAGCCTGCAACCGAAAAACCTGCAGTCAAGAAAGCTCCAGCCAAAAAGGCTGCCGCCAAGAAGGAGGCTAAGTAATGAAATACAATGATTTAAAAGTAGAAAAAAATACCAGACCAAACCGTAAAGGTCGTGGTATCTCTGCTGGCCAGGGTAAAACTGCTGGTCGTGGCACCAAAGGTCAAAAATCTCGGGCTGGCCACAACAAAATGCCAGCAGGGTTTATGGGTGGCCAACGCGCAATTATGCAGGCTATTCCAAAGCTCAAAGGTTTTAAGTCTTTCCATCCTAAGGCTGAAGTGGTCTATACCGATAGATTGAACGATCTCAAGGGTAAAGTAGATAACCTTATCTTAGCCGAAAAAGGTCTTATCTCTAATCCTTACAACAAAGTAAAGATTATCACCAGAGGTGAATTAACCGCCAAAATCGAGCTAGAAACTCAATTTGCGTCTAAAACTGCAATTGAGGCCATCAAAAAAGCTGGTGGCTCATTCAAAAAAGTAGCTATCCTCAAAAGACCAGCTGCCAAAAAAGCGGAAAAATAACCTAAAATAAGCAAAAAAGACCTCATTAGGGGTCTTTTTTGTGGTATAATGGAGAAAATAAGTGGAGTTTTTATGCAAGAAAAAGAGTTAAAGACCAGTGTAGGTCAAAGGGTGGCAATTGGAATAATTGCATTTTTTATGTTGGGGTCAATTATTGCCTCTTATGCGGCGATTATTGTGAGTAATAGTAAATCTTCGGATAGCTCATCTTCTAAACTGAGCGATGAGCGGATGAAATATTACGAGAATAAATATGCTGAGGCTGTTGCTAATTTTAAAGAGGCTTCCAAGGCAGATTATGAGGTATTCTCGCAATATTTGTCAGATGTAAAAGCCTACAATGAAACTTCGGCTAACGAAGGTGGTGTGCAGGCCCGTGATCTATTCAAAGGCTCTGGGCGGACTCTAAGTGAGAAGGATAGCGATTATTTAGCTTATTATGTGGGTTGGTGTGCAGATGAGTCGATTTTTGACTCTTCTTTAGATAACGACAAAAACCCTTCTTCCTTTGTGAAGGCTTTAGATGTGTCTTTAGGGATGATAGAAGGGTGGTATCAGGGAGCGCAGGGGATGAAGATTGGCGGGGTGCGTGAAATTACCGTGCCAGGGAGCTTGGCTTATGCTGACCAGACCGAGATTTGTGGTGGCTACAATAAACCTCTTAAATTCTTGATTATGGCGGTATCAGCGGAAGATCCACTCAAAACTGCTGCTGCCAATGTGGATGCCGCTTATATGATGCTCCAATATGCCAATTATGGGATAGATTACGAGAAAGAAGTCGTCACTCAGACTGAGACAGGGGAATAATTGACCGCTGTAGGAACCGAGTGAATATTCCGAATTTATTCGGAATATTCTGAGGTGACGCCCAGCGGACAATTTTTTCGAAGAAAAAATTGACAAATTAGCATAAGTGTGATATAATTAGGTCATAGGTGTTAAATTGGGAGACAATTTGGGCCTTGTAGCGTAGTAGTTAAAATTCACCTGAAAAAGAAGGGGGTATAGGTATGATGACTAATTTTAATTTTTGGTTTGTGGCAGCTCCGGTATTGATGGCTATAATGGCTGTAATTGGGGCTACCATGTACAGCTTTAACCCGCGGACTTTAAAAATCCGCAAATGTTGGGATGACAAAAGTTTTAATTTTGTGTTGAATCTTTTGTCAGTCATCTGCACCATCATCTTTTGCGGATTAATGTTTAAAGAATCTGCACTAGGGATTTTGGACGTATTAATAAATTCTATGGGCGGCGATGATGATCCGATTTGGGCATTAATTATTGCCCCCACAGTATTTGCTGGTATTATACTTTGCTCGTTTATGCTATTTTATGCAAGCGGCAAAATTGGCCAGTGGGCCAAGCACGGATATTTTCTTGAGCTTCAAGAGAAGCTTAAGAAAGAACCAAAATTAAATTTTATAACTACAGACACATTATGAAAAATCCCCCTCAGGCGTATGCCTGGGGGATTTTTTTATGGTATAATGTGGGTATGAGTGAGAGTTTTTTCTTTTATGATCTTGAGACTTCGGGGCTCAAGGCCAAAGAAGATCGGATTATGCAGTTTGCGGGGCAGAGGACTACGTTAGGTTTAGAGCCCATTGGCGGGCCGGTGAATATTCTAGTCAAAATGACCGAAGACGCTTTGCCTAGCCCTCAGGCGATTGGTGTAACTAAAATTACCCCACAACAGACCTTGAGGGAGGGGATTTCTGAGGCGGAGTTTTGTAAATATGTGACGGAGGAGGTTTTTACTCCGGGGACTTGTGCACTTGGATATAATACCGTGCGTTTTGACGATGAGTTTATGCGGGCGACTTTTTGGCGTAATTTTTATGATCCTTACGAATGGGAGTGGAAGGATGGGCGCTCGCGCTGGGATATTCTGGATGTAGTGCGGATGACAAGGGCTTTAAGACCAGAGGGAATCAATTGGCCGGTTACAGATGATGGTCGGGCGACTAATCGTTTGGAATATTTGACTGCCAAAAACGGGCTTTCGCATGAGCATGCGCATGATGCGCTGTCGGATGTTTACGCCACTATTGCGGTGGCTAAGATGATTATGGATAAGCAGCCAGAGTTATTTAGGTTTTTGCTAAAAAATCGTGGTAAAAAAGAGGTGGCGAAGCTGGTTAATCTGCAAAATCCTCAGCCGGTGGTTTATGCTTCTGGGCGCTATCCTGGTGAATTCAATAAGACCACTGTGGTGATTCCGATTGCTCCGTCTAGAAACGGCAATGTTTTGGTTTATGATCTTCGGCATAATCTGGAGGAGATACTGGAGCGTGAGAGCTTTTATCCAGTGGTAAAAGAGCTTTGTTATAACAAATGCCCGGCGGTAGCGCCGCTTTCGGTCTTAGAAAAGGACAATGGTTGGGAGAAGATCGGTTTAACTCTAGATAAGGTTAAGGAAAATCTAAAAATCTTGCATCTGCACCCGGATTTTGTAGAACAGAGGCGGGCGGAAAGTGAACAGGCGCCTGAATTCCCGCAGCCGCTTGAGCCAGAGCAGGCTCTTTATGATGGTTTTTTGAATGATCGGGACAGAATTAAAGTAGAAGCAGTGAGGAATGCTGATAGGGATAAGTTGGCGGATTTTCATCCTGAATTTGACGATGAGAGGTTGCCAGAATTGTTACTGCATTATAAAGGGCGTAATTACCCGAGTGCTTTGTCGGAGGCTGAGGCTAAAGAATGGGAAAAATATCGTCGGGCGCGTTTGGAACGTCAATTGCCAAAGTTTTTGGCGGAGCTAGAAAATGTGAAGGATGATTTTATCAAGGAAGAACTCCGACTCTATTTGGAAGGGTTGGCGTAGGAGTAGGAAAAGTTTAATTTTTTATATAATTTCTAGTTGCATTTTAAAAATGGTTGTGCTATCATGGTGATATGAAGGTCAAACATTTTATTACAACTTGTGGTATTCTTATGGGAGGGTTAGCCACAGCCCAAGGTGCCAGCGCCGTTATTACCTATGAGAAGAGTTCGGATGTGCAATTCACATTTGATCCGGTATTAAGCTTAACACTTACAGGTCAGCCTACAGGTTTTAGCTATCCTGGCTACTTGATTTCGAATTTGGCTCCTGGTAATACTGCAGTTAGTAACACCGTAAATGTTAAGGTAGATAGTACGAGCTCGGCTGGTTGGCGTTTGGCTGCATCGGTGGGTGGCACTTCTAAAGAGACTCCTGCTACTTCTTATAGCGGTACAGATTTGACCTTGTCTGGTGGTGGCGATAGCTTTGCGATGATTGCTTCTGGCACGTCTTCACTTTCTGCTGGCAAGTGGGGCTATACTCTTGATGGCGGTACTACCTACATGGATCTTCCTGATAGTACTGGCACTGCAAAAACTATTAATATGACCGCGGATTATGCTGGTAATCCGGCTTCGGCTAGCTATGCTGGCGACACTAGTGGCGATGGCACGGATACTCAGATTGGCGCTTATGCTAAAACTACCCAAGTGTCCGGTTCTTACAAAAACGTAGTGAACTTTGCTGCTACTGCCAACATTCCGGCGCGGCAAGTGACGGTGGCGGCTGGTACCAATGTGGCTTCGGTATCCTTGGATGGCTCTACCACTACGCTTACTAAGACTGTAGCAGAAGGTGACACGGTAGATATTGAGGCTACTTGTAGCGGAGACAATATCTTTGCTGGATGGGGCCTCTCCGCTGACTTTGGCTCATTTGCCAGTAAAACTAGTGCTTCTACCACTTATACTGTGGGTAGAGGAGAAGTAACTATTACTGCATATTGTGGTTATTATATCATGCAGAATATGACAGCGAGTATGTGCCCAGCTACCCCAACTGTGGCGGTCGACAACCGGGATAACCATGAATATATTATACAAAAATTAGCAGATGGGAATTGTTGGATGCTCGATAACCTTGATCTTGATTTAACCAGCTCTACTGTAGTGGCGAATCTTAATGAAGACAACACTAATGCGTCTAGTACTGCTTTAAGCTATATGAGAAATGGGGGCGGGTCTGCGACAGATCAGTGGGCGAAAGATGGACTACTGGTGGGAAACTGGGGAGGAAGCTATAGTTACTCACAGCCGTTGGTGAATAGGAGTGGGGTATGCCAGGAAACTACGCAATATATGTGTCTTTACCCGTACCAAAAAGGAACCTATGGAGGGCAAACCTATGACGGTGTCTATACCAATGCTACTATGATAGACAAGTATGGTTCCCCAACGGACACTACTACTGGAGAAGGAGTTGCTACGACTACATATAACGTGGGTCCTGGAAGCTACAAGATTGGGACTTATTATAATTATTGTGCAGCAAGTGCTGGATCTTACTGTTATGGCGATGGGACGAGTGGGGGGTCTTCTGCTGCAGGAAATGCGACTTATGATATTTGTCCAAGCGGGTGGCGGATGCCTACTGGAGGCTCTGGTGGGGAATATGCCACTCTAGCTACCGCCATTCCTGGAAGAACAGCGGAGAATACAAGCAGTTTTCAGGCGCAACTTTCTACGCCGGTCTCCGGGACCTACAACAGTGGCTCCGCTTATAGGCAGGGTTATCGTGGTAGTTTCTGGTCTTCTACATATAGTGGTAGTGATACGATGTACGACTTAGCCGTCGGCGGTACTGCAATAAATCAGCAAGGTGCTTATTATCGTTCTGGAGGTGAATCTGTTCGTTGCATTCTTTTTGCTTCTTAGTTTTCTCCCAGAGCCCAACCCCAATTACCACCCCTCCGGTGGTAATTTTCTTATGCTTTTTACCTACTCTTGTTACTACTTCTTTATTTTTCTCGATAGTGAGCATAATTATTCCCTATGTTAAAACTCTGGTTTAAGACTAGCTTTGCAGGAATACTTAGATAATTTTAGGCTAATTCTTCTATATAATTATCTTTGTTTATTACCTTAAAACTTGCAGGGTGATATGCTTCCGCAAATGAATTTGGCAGTTTGGCAGTTTTTTTCTCGTTATATTTTACTTCTATTGCATTTAATTCACCGTTTTCGTCCAGAACAAAATCTACTTCTTGCTGGTCGGTATTCCTCCAAAAATAAATATTAGAAGTAGGATGTTTTTTCTTTAATTCAGAAATGATGTAATTTTCAAAAATTGCCCCGCTATCTTGACGAGAGTCTAACGATCTAAAATCATTAATAATCGCATTACGAATACCATTGTCATAGAAATAAATTTTTTGTGAAAATTTTAATTCGTTGCGCAAATTTCTACTATAAGATGGTAAACGAAAAATAATAAAAGATTGCTCTAGAAGAGAAATATATTTATCTACGGTTTTTCGGTCTATACCTACCAATCCAGCTATTTCATTCATGCTAACTTGGCTGCCGATTTGAAGAGCCAGAGCTTTTAGAATAATTTTTAGTTTGTCGGTTTTGATAATCTCGCCAAGAGAAAGCACATCGCGATACAAATTATCATTAGAAAGCTCCAATATGGTTTCTTGAGCATTTTTCAAATCTGTTACTACTGCAGGGTAAGAACCGTAAATTAAACGATTTTCTAGATTAGCCCGCTCGTCGATTAGCCCATAAGTGTTTTTTAATTCCTTAATAGATGGGGCAGGGAGCCAAAAAGTCCATTTGCGTCCAGTCATGGGTTCGTTGATCTGATTAGCTAAGTCAAAAGAAGAGCTCCCAGTAGCAATAAATTGAATTTTGTCACCAAAATTATCTTGTAGAATTTTTAATTTAAGACCAATATCTGTAATACGCTGAGCCTCATCAATAATTACGGTGCTATAGTCTGCTAAGATTGGCGCATAAGCCTCTGGTGTATTGGCAGCCAAAGCATCATGAGTGCTTTCATTGTCACCATTTAGCCATAAAGTATTTTTTTGTCCATCAAAAAGTGTGTGAAGTAGGGTAGTTTTGCCAACTTGACGGGCGCCATATATAACTATGGCTTTATTTTTGCCAAGCTTTTCTTTGACTTTATTCTCTAAATCACGTTTTATCATAGGTATATTATAACACGAATTTTAATGGTTTCAAGCCTAAAATCCCAAAAAATGGCAATATTTTGGGAATTCAATCCCAAAAAATGGCAATATTTTGGGAATTCTATCTAGAATTGGCTGAATGTAAAAATAAAAGCATGAGAAAATTACCACCCTTCCAGGTGGTAATTTTTATCTCGCGTAACTTTTACTTTTCTTCAATTTTAAGATATAATTTTTTGGCAATAATGCAGTAATAGTCACCCCCGCCCTTAACAACCAAGTTAAATAGGGCTATTTTTTGCATGCTTTATAATGCTTATGGTATAATATGGATATGGATAATAATAAGGTAATGATAGTCGGGACTGGAAATGTGGGCGCGAGCATTGCTTTTGCTGCTCTCAACCAGCGGACGGCGATAAATGAGATTATTTTGACAGATATTGTAGCGGAGGACGCCGAAGGCGAGGCGATGGATTTGAGAGATGCTTTGGCGGTGGCTCCGAGTTTTGTGAAAATTTCTAATGGTACTTATAAAGACGCGAAAGATTGTGACGTAGTGGTGATTACTGCTGGAGTGCCACAGAAACCAGGTGAATCTAGGCTGGACTTGCTTGATAAAAATGTCAAAATTCTAAAAGATATGATTTCTGAGATTATGGCGAGTGGATTTGATGGGATTTTTTTGGTGGTATCTAACCCGATGGATGTTTTGACTTATTATGCTTTGAAATTTTCTGGTTTGCCGGCTGAGAGAGTGATTGGCTCTGGTACGGTGCTAGATTCGGCAAGACTGAGGGAGAGGATTGCAAATTATTTGAATGTCAATCCAAAATCTGTTAATGCGTATCAGGTGGGTGAACATGGAGATTCGGAACTAACTTTGTGGTCATTAGCGGATGCAGGTGGTCAAAAAGTGATGGAGTTTTTGTCTGAAGATATTAGAAGCGGAATTTCGGATTTTGTAAAGAATGAGGCTTACGAAATTATCAATCGTAAGGGGGCAACTTATTATGGGGTTGCTACCTGCGTTTTACAAATCTTAAATTCGATTTTTAATGATGAACTTCGAATTTTACCAGTCTCTTCTTATGATGCTTTTTCTGGAACTTGTTTTGGCTGGCCAAGTGTAGTGGGAAGGGCTGGCGTGATTAGGCGATTGGATTTGAAGATTACCGAGAGAGAAGGAATTGAACTCCAAAAATCTATTAATACCTTAAATGCGGCGATAAAATCTGTAGAAATCTAATTTTGGCTAAGTTTGCAAAAAATCATAAAAGAGCTTATAATAAGCGTAAGTATTAAGTAGAAAATAATAAAGGAAAGAAAATGGATCCAACGAATATTACACCAACAGAACCGAACATAGCTACGCCAGATCCAGTGGCATCGGCTGCGCCAACATCGGCGGCTCCGGCTAACCCAGCTCAGACGACTTCTGCGGCTCCTGCTTTGGCGGTGAACCCTGATGTGGCTAATGCGGCGCTTAACCCACCAGCAAATCCGGTAGTGGCGCCAACTGCACCGGTGGCTCCAGGTGCTCCAGTGCCACCCGCACCAGCTGCGCCTGCATCATTGGCTTCTACTCCGGCGACACCAGGTATGGCGCCGACGATGTCGATGAATCAGATGTTCCAACAGCAACCTGCTGGCCAAACAGGGGTTTTGGACGATATGACTCCGATTGCAGTGCCAGAAGGTCCTAAACCGGTTGACCCGGTGGAAGAAGAACTAAAAGCGCCATTAAAGCCGGCAGAACCGGTGCCAGGCTCAATTGGCAGTGCGGTTTCTGGCCCACAAGACGCCAATGCTCCGCAAAATGTGGCATTTAATGATCCTGCCAACAATCCAATGACTGCTAATACTGCGCCACAGGCTAAGAAAAATTCCATTTTTGATAAATTAACCGCCAAAACTAAAATGAATAAAAAAACTTTGATTATGCTAGCGGTAGTAGCTGGTATAGTAGTGGTGCTTTTGGTGGTGGTGCTAGTGATGGTGGCTACAGGCACTTTGTAGGATTTGTTGGTTAGAATATTTGTTGAAAATAATTTAAAATTATTGTAAAATATAAACATGGCAAAAGTTTATATCACTACTGCGATTCCTTATGTTAATGGGGCTCCGCATGTGGGGCATGCGGTGGATTACCTTTTGGCGGATGTTTGCGCTAGATATCATAAACAAATTGGTGATGAAGTGCGTTTTCAGGCGGGGACAGATGAACATGGTGGGAAAATTTGGCAAAAGGCCAAAGAGCAAAATATCCCGGTAGAAGAATATGTAAATAAAAATTCTCAAAAATTTGTAGATTTTATTTATAAACTCGGTGTAGAATATACGGATTTTGTGCGGACTACGGATGCCGATCATGAAAAACGAGTGCAGGAGATTTGGAAAAAAATAAAAGACCATATTTATCTTGCTAAATATGAAGGTTGGTATTGTAGTGGTTGCGAAAGATTTATTACTGACAAAGAATATGAAGAAAATAATGGTGTTTGTCCAGACCATCAAAGACCATATGAAAAATTAGAAGAGGAAAATTACTATCTTAGAATTTCTGATTTTAAAGAGCAAATTAAAGAGGCGATTTCTAGACGTCAAATGTTAATTTTGCCGGAGTTTAGAGAGAAGGAAATTTTAAAATTACTTGAAGAATCCCCTGATGTTTCGATTTCTCGCCCACGTTCACAACTTGCTTGGGGAATTCCGGTGCCAGGTGATGACAATCAAGTAATGTATGTATGGATGGATGCACTTTCTAACTATATTACGGTTTTGGGTTATCCCGATGAAGATGTTTCTAATTGGTGGCCAGCTTATGCACAATTTGTAGGCAAAGATATTTTAAGATTTCATGCTTTGATTTGGCCGGCAATCTTATTAGCGTTAGGGCTGGAATTACCGCGGAATTTGGTTTCTCATGGTATGGTGCTTTGCGATGGGCAAAAAATGTCTAAGTCGATTGGTAATGTGGTGGATCCCTTGGAAGTTTTAGACAAACATGGCACAGAAGCTTTTAGATATTATTTCTTGCGGCATATAGATACTTTTGACGATTCTGACTTTACTTGGGATAAATTTGAAGAAGCATACAATAATGAACTTGCAAATGATCTTGGTAATTTGGTACAACGTCTCGCGACAATGTGCAAGAAAAATGAATTTGAATTAACTGATAAGCCGGAAAATGAATTACCGGAAAAATATCAAGATTTGATGAATAATTTTAGATTTAAAGAGGCGTTTGACTATACCTGGGAAAAAGTGCAAGCGATCAATAAACAAATTGATAATGAGAAGCCGTGGGCGCTTGCTAAAGAGGGGAAAATCGAGAAGTTAAATCAAGTTTTGAATAATCTGGTTATGGCACAATTAGAAGCAGCAGAGTTACTCAAGCCATTTTTGCCAGAAACAGCTGTCCGCATAAAAGATATATTTACTGGTAAAATTGAGCCGCCAAAAACACCACTATTTCCTAAGAAATAAAATAAGTGTTCGCTCGGGCCGCGTCGCTCGCTCCCGTCGCCACGGGGCTCGCGCGCTTATCCTCGCGCTGCCGCGCTCCGGAATCCCTCGCAAACACTTATTTTATTTCTAAAGAGCTACGTAAGTTTTATGCGAACAAATCTGGTCTAAATCTCATTTATGCATTGAAAAGGGTTTTTGATATTTTCTATTAGTCTTCGCTAGATAGCCTGCCGGCGAAATCGGATAAATAGAAACCGAGGGCGCCGCCAATGGCTGGCAAGAGCGCATAGATAGAAAGAGCTTGGCAGATGCCGCCGAAGATTTCGCCGAAATTCTCGCCTGCAGTAGGGAAAATTTGGAACATTAAAGCTGCAGCTGGGTTGACAATGAAATTGCTAGAGAGCCCTAAGAATGCAGCAGAAATTACGTAGGATACTACCATGACAAGAGCGAAACCGCCGGCTACGATTGCGCCGAAAGTAAATACGCTTTTCTTGTATTTGAGTGCACGAGCGTAGAAGAAGGCTACGATGACAGCAGCGATCATTTCGATCATGGCTACGACAAAGAATTGACCTTCAGCAACTTCTGACATAGCAGGAACTGCATAGGCGGTATCACCACCGGCTAGATGGAATGAGTTAAAAATTAACCAACCGAGCCATGCACCGACGATTTCTGCCAGGATGTACATAACACCGCGAATAACGGACATGCGGCGAGTAGCCATCATACCCACGGTAATGATTGGGTTGAGGCAGGCGCCGGAAAACGCATAGACGCCTACAAAAATTGCGATGACTGCAAACGAGTAGGTGGCGATGCTGGAAAGGCCCATAAGTGACAATGCGAATAACAACAATGTGATTAGCAAGGTACCGATGATTTCACCGAGCAATGCGCCGTAAAATTTGTGATTTTTGAAGATAGTGAGAATACTCTCTTTTTCTTCGTATTTTCTGGAGAAGAAACCGGCAAAACAGGATTTACATTCAGTCTTGCTTGCGATCACTTCTGCGTGTTCCACCTTTTTGGTTTCTGAGGCTACGGATGCGGACTTGGCCGTGGTAGCTTTTGATTTGGTCGTTTTGGTAGTCTTAGACTTTGCAGACGACTTTGGCTTTTTGGTTGCCATATTCCTCCTTTAAATAATATTTAGCTTTATTATATCACAAAATGTGTGTTATAATTGAAAAATAACTTATTTAGGAAAAAATTATGGGCATTATAGTAAATAAAGAAGATAATAATAATGAGGATTTAGAACGGAGGATTTCTGCGGATCTTAGAACGAGAGCAGTAGAAACTTTCGACGATGGGGAAGTAACGGATTTTGCAAATGAATCAGAATATACAAAAAATACTACAAAGACGGGAAGATTCGCTTGGGTGTGGATTGTACTGATTGTTCTGGCGATTATTTCTTTGGTAATTATATTTACGCCAGCGTCGAGATAAATGGACTTTTCTTTAGAAAAGAAAAGTCCAACAAAAGAAACTAAAACAAAAATTGAAACGAAAGTGAATTCCGTTTCGATTTTTGTTTGACTAATATACATAAGTGGTATAATAATATACATGGATGACAAGCTTGGCGCGAATGATCCGTATCGCGGGATGGATTCTGGTGAAGGGGAAATCCAGCCGGATTTTTTGAGAAATCGTGGAGCGGCGGATAAACTTTCTAAGGCTGAGAATGCGGCATCTAATATTGCTAATGCAGTAGTAGCGGCCAAAACTGGCAAGGCTCCTGCTAAGGCTGGTGGTGAAGCTGGCGCTGGCGGTGTTGGCGGGGCTAAAAAAGCTGCCAGTGAAGGTTTGAAATCTGGAGCCGAGAGGGCTGAAGCTAGTGAGAATAGTCCCAAGGGGCTATATAATAATAATGCTGGCAAAAATCCCGAAATTGAAGAAGAGCCAAAATTAAAAATGTCTAAAGGTACTAAAAGAGCCTTGAGGGCAGCGGCGCCATTTGCGATTTTGGCAATTTTTATGGTGGGGTTGATTGTGCTTTTGATTGCACGTCCAGTCTTGATGATTGGGGCGTTAGATTTTAATTTAATGAAGTCGTTGGGGTTTGAGGGGACGATTGCAATTTTGGAAAAAGTAGTATCTTTTGTAACAGCGGATTATTTGAAAGATGGAAAAGTACCAAATCAATATGCGTCTCAATTGGCGATTTATGGGGTAGATGTAGGGCAAGTATTGGCAAACGGTGATTTCATCAAAACCAATACTTATATCGCAGATGCAGAGACTCGGGATGATTTGGTAGCAGCGGTTTCCGGTTTTTCTTATATCTCTGAGGAAGAAGGGGAACTTGCTATATTATATAATGGTAAAATTATTCGGGCAGATGAATTTGTGGCAGCGGTAGAATCTGACCCTACGCTTTATGCGGCGTATTCTGGTGCGGCAGATATTGGAGCTAAATATTATTACAGTGAGGATGTGAACAACGTCTATAAAGATATGCAGATATCTAGGGGGAGTTTTAATGATTGGGAATCGACAGGCGATTACAAGACGGATCAAAATAAATATACAGAAATTTTAGACAAGGTATTGAATGATCAATCTGACTTGGAGGTAAAAGGATATTATAATGATAAAGAATTGGTGGAAGAAAAAGATGATGATGTGACTGATCAGGATATCGAGAATATGGAAGAAAGCGAGGACGATAAAAATAAGGGCAATTTTAGCGTAAATGTAACCAATAAAGATGCAGATACGGTTACGTCTGAAGTGGCGGAAAAAACTAAAGAATACGTATTAAAGTGGGGCAAAACTACTACTACTGAGACTGGCGCTAATGGGTTGCAGATACTAAAAACTAAGATAACGCCAAAGGAATATAGTGGTAATGCTACTGAGCGTGCAGCACAATTGCTTAATTCTGCAATTTCGTCCGGAGAACCGTATTTGGCTGCAAAAGCTTTTGTGGCGGTGGAGGAGCCGGTGCAGCGAGCAAGAATAAATGGTGATGGGCCTGTGAATGAAGTGATGAATATGCTTACTAGGGGTACGGAGGTGAGCTATCAGAATGTTTTGACCGGTGAGATAGAAACTAAAAGATCTTCGATTCTAGAGACGACTAACTTTAGAGCGGCGGTATCGGACAGCAAATATTCGAAGGATGAAGCGGCAAATTTTGGAAGAGATCGGGTGCTTAAGGTTACAGATGAGGCTAATAAGGAAATAATTCAATCCACCACAGTTACTTCAAATGGGCAGCCTAGATCTATCGCGGTAGTGAGAAATGGCTTAGGCAGCTCGGCGGACAGTGATACTATTGCAAAGGCTACTGATAGTGTAGCGTTGGCTAAGAAAAATTCGGAGGTCTTTCAGACGGTAGTGGGTGGTAATAGGATTATTGAAGGTGGGTCTTTTATTTCTAACACTATTAATATGAAAGTGGTAGGTGCGATGCCATCAAATGCGGAAACAATAGCAGCTTATCATAAAGAAACCCAAGAAGCTTTAGCGAAAAAGGCGGAGGCAGAGAGAGCGACAAAAAATCCGTTTGATGTCTCGTCTCCATATACTTTTTTGGGCTCGATTGTGCATAATATGGCTACTGTAGCACTTGGTAATTACGGTAAGGTGGGGTCTTTGGTTACAGTAATGAATGCGGCTGCTTCTAACGTTGGCTCGGCGATTGCTTCTATTTCTGGAGTGGTTTCTGCGGAAGGAGCTGGTGAGAATTTTACCACTATGAGCGGAGAGTATTGTGTTACTATAGGTACGACTGGAGTAGAAGGCGATCTTTATTGTACTTCTCATAATACGATTTCTGATAAATACAAGAAAGAAGATTGGAGTGGAGTTGACGACGATGAGTATAAAAAATTTGTGATGACAGCGATGGAAAGAGAAACGACCGTGGGGGTAAAAAGCGCAGAGACGTGCCAAGCTTACAGAAATACTGATGGAAGTAGTATTAAACATTTCTTTGACAATATAAGAGACCTCTTTATAGATGCTTGCGCTGGAGTGCCTGATGATATTGCAACTGGTTCTAGATATGCTTTTAACGGCGAAAATGGCGAGGGTGGGGTGGACCCGGAGCTTTTGGCGGGACGTGCGGTGTATGAGGAAGTTTCTTCACTCCTATCTGGAGAAAAGAGTACTGCTGCAAAAATTCGTGAAGAATATTATGCTAAATATCCCAAAGATAATTCGGAGGCGGGGATTGTGGCAAGAAGGTCTGGGATGAGTAAAAATGAAGCCTCGATTGCTTTGGCTTATGCAGATTATCTTGATGTGATTGCAAATTACAGCCCTTCGACGCGGTTTGACTTTACGGCGCCGGTGGTGCTGGTGGAAAAGCCGATTCTGGAAAAACAGAGTGACGATGTGGCGCTGAATCTTTATGCTTGGTATTCTAAGGAAACCGAATATAGCGATCTTCGCACCCGTAATTTTGTGGTATAATAATATGTAGTATGGATGAAGTAGAGAAACTCAAAAAAGAGTTAAAAGATTTGAACGCGGAATATGCGAAAATTAAAGATGTTGCGCCGGAAGAGCGGGGCAAGTTTGGTAGAGAATTAAACGCCAAGAAAATGGCGCTTCTTGATAAAATTATGAAAGCGGAAGCAGCGCGGACGGACGCGGAAGTAGAGGCTCTAGACATCACTGCTCCGTGTGCGGCAAACGAAAAGTTGCCAGAATTATATTCAGTTCTGCTAGGTTCCCGGCATCCTTTGATGGCGGAATTAGACCGCGTGTGTGAGATTTATCAGCTGATAGGATTTGACGTGGTGGAGAGCCGGCAGCTAGACGACGAGTATCACATGTTTGATTCTTTGAACTTTGCTAAAGAGCACCCAGCACGAGATGGTTATGATACCTTCCGCACGGAGGAAGGTCTAATTCCGCCAGCTCATACTTCTACTATGCAGAACCGAGTTTTGAAACAATTCAAACACAAATTAGACGAAGGCAAAGAAATTGCTGTAGTGGTGCCAGGCCGAGTCTATCGCAATGAAGATGTAGATGCCACACACGAACATACTTTTTATCAGTGCGAGGGAGTGTATGTTTCACCTAATTGTACGATGGGACAGATGCTAGGAATTCTACGCGAGTTTTTTGAAAAATACTACGAGCAAAAGTTAAACATTAGAACCCAGCCGGGGTATTTCCCGTTTACGGAGCCAAGCTTAGAGTTTATGATTGAAAAACCCAAGACTCTTGGTGGTAAAAAAGGTGATTTTCTAGAAATGCTAGGTTGCGGGATGATTCATCCAAATGTTCTCAAAATGGCAGGGATTGACCCAGCCAAATATCATGGTTTCGCGTGGGGTGGCGGGATCGACCGTTTGGTGATGCTACGTTATGGTTTACAAGACGTTCGCCATTTTGAATCGGCCAATTTAAACTTTTTAAGGAATTTTAAGTAGGAGCCAAAAATATGAAAATTTCTTTAAATTGGATTAAAAAATATGTCAAAGTAGGGATTTCGGATGAGGAATTGATCCGCTTGATTGGCGCGAGATTAGTAGAAGTAGAAGGCGTAATTGATGAAACCGAAAAGTATAATAATATATATGTAGCCAAAGTAATTTCCGCTTCTAAAATCCCTGAAACACATTTGACACTTTGTCAAATAGATGTTGGTGCTATGGGGAAGTTCCAAGTAGTTTGTGGGGCGCCAAATGTGAGAGAAGGGATGCTCGCGGCTTGGATTGCACCGGGTGCGGTGGTGCCAGCATCGGTTCATGAAGACTCGCCATTTGTAATTGGTAAGCGTAAAATGCTAAACAAATACGATTCTGATGGCATGCTCGCTGGTGCAGACGAATTAGATTTTGGTGATGATCATTCGGGAATTGTAGAAATCGATCCAAATGATGCGCGTCCGGGCGATCTTTTAAAAGATGTGTTTGAGCTAGAAGATAAGGTATTAGAAATTGAAAATAAATCTCTGACTCACCGGCCAGACACTTTTGGGATTATCGGATTTTCCCGTGAAGTGGCGGGAATTTTGGGTGAAAGTTTTGATTTTGAATATCAAGATACTACTCTCAAACCCGGTAAAGATTTGAGCGTAAAAATCTTAAATGATGGAATTTGCGCAAGATATACCGCGGTAGTTTTAGAAAAACACGGCGAAATTAAGAAAAAATATCTCTCCATGATGGATACGATTTTATCTAAGTCGGGCATGAAACCAATTTCGCCAATTGTGGATGTCACGAATTATTTGATGCTTTTAACTGGCCAGCCACTACATGCGTTTGATTATGATAAATTTGTAAAAGTAGGGGGTCTTGCCGAGCCGGAAATCGTGGTGAGACTGGCTTCAAAGGGCGAGAAACTGGTGCTATTAGATGATACGGAAGTGATCTTAAATGATAGTGATATTGTGATTTGTAGTGGCACCAAGCCGGTGGCGCTCGCGGGTGCGATGGGCGGAAAATCCACTATGATTGATGAAAATACGCGGAATATTATTATCGAGTCGGCGACTTTTAGTCTTTATAATCTTCGCAAAACGCAAATGGCACACGGAATTTTCTCGGAGGCGATTACCAGATTTACCAAAGGGCAACCGCCATATCAGTGCCTGAGAGTGGCAGAGGCGGCAGCGGAAATGCTAAAAGAAGGTTACAAGGTGGCGATGGTGGCAGATACGATGACTAGCCCGGAAAAACCAATTAGCGTAAAAGTCTCGCTTGATGAAATTAATGGATTACTTGGTACTGATTATGATGAAAAATTAGTCGCCGAAACACTTACGAACGTGGGGTTCAAGATAGATTCCTTCCTCGGGCCGCGTCCGTCCGGCCCGTCGCCACGGGCGGACGGCGCTTCGCCTCGCGCTGCCGCGCTCCGGAATCCCTCGGAAGAAACTATCTTGAACCTAACAGCACCACTGTGGCGGACGGATATTCATATTAAGGAAGACATTATTGAGGAAGTGGGGAGGCTGCTTGGGTACGATAACATTACACCAGTTTTGCCACTACATGGCACAGCAGAGAAAAATCCGAATTTGGCACTTAAGACTAAAGTTCGCGATATTTTGGCTTCTTTTGGCGGTAATGAAGTTCTAACTTATAGTTTTGTGAGCGGAAAATTACTAGAAAAAGCTGGCTTGGACACTAAAAATTCTTACAAAATTATTAATTCAATTTCGCCGGAATTGCAATATATTCGTCAAACAATCGTGCCAAGTTTGTTAGAAAAGGCGTATGTCAATCAAAAATTGCCGGTAGAGAAATTTGCGATGTTTGAAACTAACAAAGTTTATCGTAAATCTGAAGGGATGAATTCTGAAAATGTGCCAAAAGAGGAAATGAAATTGGGCATGGTGCTCGCCGAGCGCAAAAATCAAGGCACGGCATATTATGTGGCCAAAAAATATGTAGAAGAATTATTAAAAGCTTTGAATATTAAGTTTGAACTTTTGCCACTTAAAAATACTGCACCGGAAGCTTTACCGTTTGAGAAAAAACGCAGTGCGGAGATTTTGGTAAATGATGAGGTGATTGGTGTGGTAGGGGAGTTTAAAAATTCTGTGAAGAAAAACTTCAAACTCCTAGATTATTTAGCCGGGTTTGAGCTAGATTTTCTAAAATTAGTAGAGCTATATCAGCCTAATGCAAAAGTAGATGTGTCGCCAGTGATAGAAAAGCGAGATTTAACAGTAGAAACTAATAAGACTTACGGCGAAATTGTCGCAAAAATTCAGGCAATTCTTGATAAAAATAACTTGGTGGCAGAGATTTCACCACTCGCGATTTATCAGCCAGAAGAAATCAAACACATTTCGGT
>CAZHGO010000009.1:0-19132 GCA_964532185.1 uncultured Candidatus Saccharibacteria bacterium
TCTTCTGATAGTACACCTATTATGCAGACTACAACTGCAACTAACGAGAAGATGGCAACTCTTAGCTTTGCTGCTAAAATAGACTATACCAAACCTTCTGGTCTATATGAATTAAACTTAAGTTTCAAAGCATTACCAATAGTCACACAATATACTATGCAAGAACTAGGCAATAACTCTACTTTAGCAAATCAAGTATGCACAACTGAACCTACCGTAGTGATAGATTCACGCGATAATCAACTTTATACTATTTCTAAACTAAAAGACGGGAATTGTTGGATGACGCAGAATCTAAAATTAGGCAAATATTCCACTTCGCTCATCCTTGATAGTACAGATTCAAATACAAACGGAAATTTCACTTTGGATGGCAAACTTAGTGATGGAAAATTTACCTATACCACTAGCGGTGAACCATATGCTAACAACAATTCTCAATATTATTGCACCGACAATTACGGCTGTTATTATAATTGGTATACAGCCACAGCTGGCACTGGCTCTACTACATCAATAACTACCGGAAGCACTAGCTATAGCATTTGTCCATCTGGTTGGAGATTACCAACCGGCGGAACTAATGGAGAATTTCAATTATTATTTGATCAATATCCCTCAGCATCAAGCATGTTGGCAGACCCCATGATTTCCATTGAAAATATTAATGGCAGATCATCTCCAGGATTTCTTTTGGGTAGCTATTACAGTTCTACAGGAGGAGCAGATTTTTTCGGCAAACGCGGATACTATTGGTCCAATAGCACATATTCCATACAAAATGGATATTCTATGAGAGTAGATGAAGATACCTCCTTGATCAATCCAACATTAAACGGCAGTGCTCGATATTATGGCCTTTCCGTTCGTTGTCTCATTAGTTTACTATAAACAAATCGTTTCAATCCATATTATTTCAAATATTTCTTCAAATATTCCCCAGTAGGAGTATTGCCATGTTTGGCTAATTCCTCTGGCGTGCCTTGATCACAAATCTCACCACCTTTCAGCCCACCTTCTGGCCCCATTTCAATCACCCAGTCTGCCGATTTTATCACATGCAAATTATGCTCGATAATAATCATCGAATTTCCCCCATCCACCAATTTATTCAAGATACCAAGTAGTCTCTTTACATCATCCGTATGAAGACCAGTCGTTGGCTCATCAAGAATATAAAGAGTTTTACCAGTAGAGCGACGTGCTAGTTCCGTAGCGAGTTTGATTCTCTGTGCCTCACCACCAGAAAACGTCGTCGCTGGCTGGCCGAGTCTAATATAGCCCAATCCCACTTCTTGAATTGTACGAAGCTTAGTAGCAATTACAGGAATCGAACCAAAGAATTCCACCGCCTCATCAATCGTCATATCAAGCACTTGCGAAATATCCTTGCCTTTATATTTTACTTCGAGAGCTTCAGAATTATAACGCCTACCATGACAAGCCGGACAAGTTACATAAACATCAGGGAGAAAATGCATTTCGATTTTGTTTACGCCATCGCCCTGACAATGTTCACATCTCCCACCTTTTACATTAAACGAAAATCTTCCCGCCTTATAACCCCGCACTTCTGCTTCCGGTTGAGATGCATATAATTCCCGAATCGCATTAAACACTCCCGTATAAGTAGCTGGATTAGAGCGCGGTGTTCTACCAATCGGACTCTGGTCAATCACAATAATTTTATTAATATGTTCAATCCCTTCAATTGAGTCATGTAGCCCCGGCACTGTCTGTGCTCGATGCAGTCTTGCCAACAGTTCGTTAGACAAAATATTATTTACCAAAGTAGATTTACCAGAGCCAGACACCCCAGATACCACCGTCATCACACCCAGTGGAAAATGTGCATCAATATTTTTGAGATTATTTTCCCTAGCACCTTTTACTACCAACTCGTAATTAGTACGGACTTTGCGACGTTTCTTGGGTACTGGTATCGATTTCGCACCAGAAAGATACTGTCCAGTAATCGAATCCGGATTTTTTGCCACTTCTTCTGGTGTACCTGAGGCCACTAATCTACCACCATTTACCCCCGCACCTGGTCCAATATCAATAATGTAATCAGAAGACCACATGGTATCTTCATCATGTTCCACCACCAGCACAGTATTTTTAAGGTCCCGCAGGTGCTTCAAAGTGCCAATCAATTTATCATTGTCTCTCTGATGAAGTCCAATTGATGGCTCATCTAGAACATACAAAACACCCTGCAACCCCGAACCAATTTGTGTAGCCAGTCTAATTCTCTGCGCTTCCCCACCAGAAAGTGTGTTCGCCGCCCGCCCAAGTTCCAAATAGCCTAGCCCCACATCTTTCATAAACTTCACCCGCTCACGAATTTCCTTGAGAATCGGCGCCGCAATCATTTGTTCTTCAGGAGAAAATTCCAAATCTTTGTTAAGAACTTCCAAAGTCGCATCCACATCGAGATTACACATATCTACAATATTAAGATCGTGCACCGTTACTGCAAGAACAGCAGGTTTGAGTCTAGCTCCGTGACAAATTTGGCACTCTCTCACTCGCATAAATCTTTCAATATCGTGTTTGGTAAATTCCGAAACTTTCGGGTCATTATAACGACGCTCCAACATTGGAATCACCCCTTCGTAAGTAGTCTCATAAATCGTCCCGGCAGCAAATTTGCCAGTGCCACTAATTTTCATTTGGTATTTTTCTTCACCCGTACCATAGAGAATTAAATGCTGAATATCTTCCGAAAGTTCGCCAATTGACGTTTGCATATCAAAACCGTGTTTAGCCCCCACTGCCATTAATCTTTTCAGCCACCAAGATTCTTGTTGCACTCTGTTAAATGGCCTAATTCCCCCTTCAGCAATCGTCAAATTTTTATTAAACACCAAGGCCGGGTCCACTTCCATTTTAGAGCCAAGCCCCGTACAATCTGGACAAGCCCCCTCCGGTGCGTTAAACGAAAATAATCTAGGCGTCAGTTCCGGGATTAATTCTTCTGGATGCTCCGGACAAGCATATCTCTGAGAATAAGTAATTACTTCGGCATTATTCAAATCCATGTGTTTTTCATCTACCGCCGTTGTCCGATCATTGATTTTGAGAACTTTCATGATTCCTTGCCCAAGCTCCAAAGCCTGTTCTACCGAACCGGTAATTCTAGACAAAAGTTCTGGCGACAATACAAATCTATCCACCACCACTTCAATATCATGTCGCTCATTTTTATTAAGTTCCGGGAATTCATCGAGAGCATAAATAATCCCATCCACCCTTACTCTAGAAAATCCCTTCGCTGTATATTGCTCCGGAATATGTAAAAATTCACCTTTTTTGGCTGAAACAATTGGCGCCAAAACCATCAATTTAGAACCTAGAGGCAGCTTCATCACTTCTTTTACAATATCTTCCGAAGTCCTACGACTTACCGGTTTATGACAAATCGGACAATGTGGCACCCCCACTCTCGCAAACAAAAGCCTAAGATAATCATATACTTCCGTCACTGTCGCTACTGTCGAACGAGGGTTTCTAGATGTAGATTTTTGGTCAATTGAAATCGCAGGAGACAAACCCGAAATCGAATCTACCTCTGGTTTGTCCATCACACCAAGAAACATTCTCGCATAAGAAGATAGAGATTCCACATAGCGACGTTGCCCCTCTGCATAAATTGTATCAAAAGCAAGACTAGACTTCCCCGAACCAGACAAACCAGTCATAATCACCAATTTATCTCTAGGAATATCTACGTCTATATCTTTTAAATTATTCTGCCTCGCACCCCTAACTCGTATAAAATTATCTTCCATAAACCTAACAATTATACACCAAGAATCAAGTTTTGTCCAGAGAATAGACCCAAGCAACCTTAAAAACTTTATAAAGTTTAAGAAAATTCACGAAATTACAAAAAACACAAACCATAAACTACATAACACCAAAATTCTACCAAAAATATTCAAAAAGCAGCTCTTATTCAATCGAATCTACCATCGCTTGTAATATATTTTTGAGTTCTACTTTAACGTCGCCGCCTGCATCAGCCAATGCATCCTTAAAACCATCAACTGCGATTGAAGACGGAGTATCAAGATTATTAGCGAATTCATAAATAAGAGCCAAGACGTCTGCTAGTTCTTCGCCAACTCGATTAGCAAGTGTTGTTTCTGCCGCACCATTCTGATATAAGTCATTAATCCTATATAATAGTCCGCGGCCATTAAGCCTCTTAGCGACAGCTTCGGCACTCACGCCAAAATAATACTCGTCCATAAAGGTATTAGCATGCTCTGCAACAAATTCTGGGCTAAATTTCTCAACAAGGTAATCCGCCATAGGGGTCCCTCCGCCTTGTCGAAGATACGCACTTGATAACCCTTCTAAATCTACATATCCATCAAGCATTTCGTTGTTCTGCTCTGCCCACTTCAACTCTCTGTTCAACACAAGATCTGGATTTGCACCACACCTCAAGAGTCTATTCGCTTCTTGAACATTCGTAGTCAAATCCACAGCGTCATCAATATGATCAAGAAAACCAAAACTATCTTTTTCTCTTGCCAAATGCGAAGTAAATGGATAGATATCAACATGGTATTTTTTATCACTTTGCGAATCTTCAATCTCAAAAAGCTCCGCCTTATTTTTTATTTCTTGTTTAAGCTGCTCTATCATTGCCCGATCAAACAATTTCTGCACTTCAGAATCTTCATACTCTTCTATTTCGCCACATCGTGTCCAAATATCATACGTCAAATCGATAAGTGGAATCACTTCTTCCACCGCCATCCCATTTTTGGTATATTCTTGTATAGGCAATCTACCCTTTCTTTCGTTTTTATTTAGACTTTTCAGGATGGATTCGGGACTAATTCCAAGCTTTAATAAAGTCACCTCTTGACTAGGTTGACTATACCATTCAAAATTACGTTTATGTATAGCTGCAAATACTCCTCCAATTGATGCACCATTTTCCAAAAGTGCATCCAAAAATCTAAGTTCGTCCTTATGATCACCATAATAAGATGTTACAACATCGGGATAGCCATAAGGAGCCCCACTAATCATTCGTGCAAGTGCATCCAAATCTACTCCATTCTCGGCAAGCTGCGGAACAAGTTCAACAGATTTATCTAAACCATATTCCTCCAAAACGACAGACAGGCGCATTGCCCCGCTCTCATCATGTTCATTCTCCTTCTCAGCAAACATATTCTTTGTCTTCTCTTTTGCTTCAGCAAGCATCGAAGAACCTTCGATATGTTCATATCTACCAATGGAGTGGTAAGTATTCTCCGGTGCCCACAAAAATGCAAGATCATCCCCAGTAATTAATCCATCAGCTGCAATTTTATCATGTATAGCAATCAATTGTTCCCGCTGCTCAAAAGCTTTTTTATACTTTTCTCCACCCGGCAGTGACAAAACCTTTTGCTTAACTTCTGGAACAAGTACGTCATTTAGTATTTGTGTTCCATTATCATCATCAAGTACACCAGAAATCTCCGCCACTTCTCCATCTCGATCAAGACGAATAGACACTAACGGTATTCCCAAAGCCTCACTATTTTCCGAATCGGAAGGATGAAATAAAATAAATTTACTTCTATCGCTGGTATCAGAGGCAAGGTTTTCTCTTGCATCACGCCGCTGTTCACCACCACGAATATATTCTCCAGTAGCAAAATAGCCTTCTAATGCACCATAATCTTGCCCAATACACCAGCAACCATTCAAAGAACTCGCTGTAAACAATTCGTTTATCTGATCAACTCCATATTCTATCCACTTACCATTTACATCCTCAGGCTTCTCGGGCAATTTAATATTTTCAAACTTGCTGTTTTGTTCAGTATAAAATCTAGAATAAAGTTTATTAAAATTGCCATTGGCAACTAATCGTTCAACATCTGGCTCACTTCCATTTTCAGCGACAATAGCCTGATATACTTGCGATAGTGCAGCTTCATTCAGATTCGGGTAAGAAGATATGTCACCCTTCCGGCGCTTCAAAAACACCTCATTTTCTCCATCATACCGACCCATTTTGGAAATTCCATTAAAAACATAAGCCTTAAACCAAATCGGGAACGGACTATTTTTATTTCCCAAATAATCAGACCATTTTTCAACCGAATGTCTCTGCCTTTCCTGTATATCTTTTATTTTTCTATCTTTCATTTCATCAGTCAGTTCACCATCACCATTTTCAATGCTTCTTCTATTTTCACGTTGCCAAAATTTTTCCGGAATATCACCTGGTTTTACAATGAGATTTGTAGCAGACAATCTGCATAATCTTTGCTCCGCTTGATTTCCATATCTTTCAACTATTTTCTCTAATCTACTTAAATAAGCGAAATTACGACGAAATCCTGGGCGTTCTCCCTTAATTTCTTCTCCGTTATTTACAGAACGCTCGAAAGAGCTTTGCACTACATCTCGATGACTATCCTCAAAATTTACGCTAGAAAGTACACGAGCACCCAAAAGCCGAGCATTTTTCTTCTTGTCGTCTAGTTCTATTTCCACAGACTCTGCTTCGTTATCAGTATCACTACTCAAGGAATTTCTAGTTTCATTATCCACCTCATTAGCCATATCTTTCCAGGCAATATGCGCTTCATTCAACTGATTATTGTCATGATTAGCATGCTCGTTATTCATATTTTACCTCCGACGAAAATCGCCATTAATATTTATAACTTTTAGCGACGCCCACAAACTAAATGGAACACTCGCTAGGAGTGTTCGAAGTTCCATTTTCTACAGTAAGTGATTAAACCAACTGGAGCGAGTGCTCCATTTAGGGTTTAATTCTTGCATACTATCGTCAATAGCAACTTACTGTAAATATAAAACTTCGAACAATTTAATTATACTATAATTTTAAAAATTTCGCGAGAAGACTCTCGCGAAGACCTAAGGTAAGAATCCGCAAATTCATGATAAGTTTCAAATACCAAACCTTTTTTCTTCAGACCCTCAATCACAAACTCCAATTTCTCTACCAATCTGTCCCCACTATTCTTTTTGATATAACCAGGTACCTCTTTATAATTGACAAGTTCATCTGCAAATTCCCATGGATGAAAATAAGTTGCAAGATGCCCAGTCTTATTAGCCCCCATCAAAGCCAATTTCAAATATAGTCTCTTAGAAAAAAGGTGTAAAGCTAACCAAAATAGTGGCACCCTCATAAAAGTCGCGACCGTCGTCGGAATTTCTAGAACCCCTTCTTTTATAAACGGCTTCCTTGGCACGCCAAAATGATTATACCTCCCTGGAATAAACGCCGGATTCACACTAGAATCATATTTATACCCAGCATCTTTCAAATCAGAATAAGAAATTCCAAACATTCTCGGTTGCCGATACCCATAAATCCTAGCCAGCTTCCCCACAATTTTGATAGACTCCTTAATATCCGACTTTTTCGGCTCAAAATGATCCACCCCGTGGCAAGCCACCTCGTGCCCCTCATCCACAATTTTTGAAACTAATTCTGGATTCACACGAGCAAAATTCCCCGTCACAAAAAACGTCGCCTTTACTTCTTTTCTTCTCAATAAATCCAAAATTTTAAGAAGCCCACTGCTAGACACTTTTACCCCTTCTTTTACAGAAATCTCTCCCCCGTGCTCCCTAGGCAAATCAAACTCCTCCACATCAAAACTAAGTAAAACTTTATTTTTTGACATTTTTACTCACAAAAGATTTTTTCTTATTTACTACATAAAGTGGGCGCCCTTTTGCCTCGGCATGAATTTGCGAAATATAAAGTGCCGTAATAGACTGCGAAACCAAGACCAGCCCCACCAAAAACGACACAAACACACTCATCGCCACTGCTCCACTCCAATCAAGTTTCATTGGGTCCCCCAAAATATATTGCTCTATCAAAATAAACAATCCAAAAATCAAAGAAAAAATCGTGATAAACGCACCAATGTAGCCAAAAATTACTAGTGGCGTTCTAGAAGAAGACACCATTGAATCCATCGCCAACCCAGCCAATTTTTTGGTGCTATAAGTTGGCTTACCGTTTTTTCGCCCTCTAGTTTTAACCTTCACATACTCCTGCTCAAAACCTAACCAATCAATCAAACCTCTAGTTAAACGATTTCTTTCCGTCAAAAGGTTAAACTCATCTACCACCGTCCTATCCAGCAAACGAAAATCCATCGCCCCCGGCATCACATTTTTATTCCCCATCATCCGCATAATTTTATAATAAATTCCGGAACGCAGGCGATGTTTAGTAGTATTTCCACTATTTACTGCTGTCACAATCAAAGCTCCATCTTCCCACTTAGAAATCATTTTTGGAATTTCTTCCACCGGATGTTGGCCATCTGCATCTATCATAATCACAGCATCTCCATTTGCCGTTTCCAGCCCTACCGTCAGCGCCACTTCTTTGCCAAAATTCTTAGTCAGCGCCACCACGTTTACCAATATTTTAGATTTCAAAATTTTTGAAGCTTTGATTTTTTCAAGCATCTTATCTTCTGACCCATCATCTATGATAACTACTTCTGTATCATATTTCAATTTCAAAAGCACTGGCAAAAGCTGTTCATCCAAAAAATCCAAAATCCCACCTTCTTCATCATACACTGGCACTATTACCGAAATTAATCTTCCCATATATTAAATTCCTCGCCCTTAAACTTTACCAAAATATTATCAGAATCACCATATATTATATATAGTGCTGTATTTTTAAGAACCGGTAAATTATTATTAGTTAAGTCCACGTTTGGGTCATACACCAAACCAGGGATGCCCGATGCCTCCGTCAACCGATATGCCATCCAAGGCACATTAGTTTCAAAGCTAGGTTTAAGCAGCCTTCTCAAAATCAAATAATTTTTCTCCGGCATATGTTTAATTGCCGGTGCAAAATCAATTTGCCCAATCGCCTGAATTTTCCTAACTTTGCCATCATTCATGATTTCATTAAGATCTGAAATCACCATATCTACCTGCATATTTCTAAAATTATCCTGCTCGTAAAGAGCGTTCCCATAAGTAAATGAAAAGGAGAAAAAGCACCACGATAAAACCACCATTGCAATCGTAAAAATAATCTCCGCGGAATTTAGAGACACCAAAACATTTAATTCAGATTCTTTTTCTTCTAATTTTACCTTCAGTCTTTTATATTCTTCACCAGAAACAATATAAATTCCTATTATTGCAATAAACGCGCCCACAGCATACATCGCCCGCGTGGTGTAAAGTGGTTTTGAAAGCGCCGCATAAAATAGGTAGCACATGAGAAGCATCAAACCCACACCAACCACGCCAAAAATACTTGCCAAAATTTTGTTCCTTTTGCTTCTTTTCACGAACATCACCACAAATCCCAAAATCATCACACCAACTAGAACTAACCACAAAATTCTAAAATCAGCAAACAAAAGCTCAAAATAATGCCCGAGATGTAAAAATAACGACGGGAAAAATTCTGAAATTCCTGGAAGCTCGTTAGATACATATACATCCCTTGGCGCCATCAAAACTTTTTGAAAAAACACTAAAACAACCAAAAACACCAAAGCCGAAATCAAAATATTTTTTACAATTTCTTTATTTTTAATTTTATTTCCATTCCAATCTTTCAAACTCAAGAAAATCACTAGCATCGGATAAATTCCAATCGAGGCTTGGTAAGTTGTACAAACTCCCAAAATCCCGACTATCGATGCCAGAATAAACTGCCATCGTTTCCTTCTATAAAACATCAGCGGCATCACCGCAAAAAATACCGAAAGCGCCATATATATAGAATCATATTGGTAAGATAAACATTCCAACATATATGGGCACAAAGCTAGTGGTGCTACCGCCGCCAATCTTAAAATCCAACGCGTCCATTTTTCTTCAAAAATTTCTTTCCCGCTCACTAAACCTACCATCATCACCGACGAAATCGCCAAAATCAGACTCGCCAAAATCTGTGGCAGTGGCGCCACATTAGTCAAATAATGGTCCGCGTGAATTACATGCGACAAAATCGTGCTACCATATCTACTATAAGCCGCCCAACCACCATAGCCATAATTCGTCCGCGCCGCATCATCCGCATAGTGTACATTAGCGAGCAATATCGCCGAAATCCCTACCAGATATACCAGAAACATCACCAACACAGGTTTCCACAGTCTCTTCATACCCTATATTATACCACTCATATGATATAATTATAGAAATGAAATCCGATGAGCCAAAACAGCCAAAAACTTCTCAGTACGCCAAAAGATATTTTATCGTTGGCATCCTTATAACTGTTTTCAATTATGGCCTATACTCCATTATTGCTAATTTTATCATCAAAAACAATGATTTTCTTTGGGCCTCCACACTCATTTCTACGCTAATTACTACTCTAGTAGCCTTTTTTTCTCACTCCAAAATTACTTGGAAAGAGCGCCATATTACCAAAACTGCTAAATATAAATTTTTTATTTGGAATTTGATGTTTGCATTTGCCATCGGTCCTTGGATTACCCAATTTTTTAGTTTATTCACTCCACTTTATGAGCTCGCTCATAACATCTCCCAGAATATTGGCTTCGGCTTTTCATATGATTTTGTCCAATCCACCGGCGCCTTTATTTTTACTGGCATTGTCACTATGATTATGAATTTCCTATTTTATGACAAATTTGTCTTTGGTAAAACTAAAACATCAAAAAAGGAGGATAAATGAAAATCTTAGTCACCGGAGGCACCGGTTATATCGGTTCTCATGTCGTAGTAGATTTATTAGAAAAAAATCATGAAGTCGCTATTGTCGATAATCTCGTTAATAGCAAACTCGAGGTTATAGACAAAATTAAAAAACTCACCAATAAATCCCCAATTTTTTATCAAGAAACTCTTACCAATTATCCTGCTATAGAAGCAATTTTCCAAAACGGAAATTTTGATTTAGTAATTCATTTTGCTGGGCTCAAATCTGTCTCCGAATCCGTCGAAAAACCCCTTCTTTATTATCAAGAGAATCTTATCGGCACCATCAATTTGTTAAAATGCATGCAAAAATATCAAGTCAGAAAAATCATCTTTTCATCTTCTGCCACAGTTTATGGCGGCTCTCACGAAGGCGAATGCATTGAAACTATGCCCACCGGTCAAAACATCACTAATCCTTACGGCAAAACCAAATACATGATTGAGGAAATCTTAAAAGATGTCTGCACGTCAAATCCCGAATTTTCTGTCGTAGCCTTGAGATATTTTAACCCAGTTGGAAATCATAAATCTGGTCTGATTGGCGAAGACCCCAATGGCATCCCTAATAACCTCATGCCTTATATTATGAAAGTCGCCACCGGCGAGTTAAGAGAACTTTCTATCTATGGCAATGATTATAATACCAAAGATGGTACTTGTCGCCGCGATTTTATTCATGTTTCAGATTTAGCCAAAGGCCATCTAGCCGCTATCTCTGCTCTAGAAACTCCCGGATTCAAAACCTACAATCTTGGTACCGGCACCCCTACTTCCGTCTTAGAAATGGTCCAAACTTTTGAAAAAATTAGCGGGCATCCTCTCCCTCATAAATTCGCTCCTCGTCGCCCTGGCGATCTTGCCGAAATCTGGGCCAATCCTGAGAAAGCCAAACAAGAATTAGGCTGGCAAACTCAGCTCACCATAGAAGACGCTATGAAAGACACTATTAACTTTCTAGAAAAACACTCCTAGATATGATAAAATATACTATATATGGCAATCCCTAATTTTCTGTACAAAAATAATCGCGTTCTCTTAAAAGAACTCACCAAAACCGATTTCAAACTCCGCTATCAAGGTTCTATTTTAGGGTATCTTTGGGCACTTCTCCGTCCGCTTATGATGTTTGCTATATTATATGTAGTATTCGCTAAGCTACTAAAATTCGGCGGCGATATTCCTCATTATCCTGTCTATCTTTTAGTTGGCACTACTTTTTGGAGTTTCTTCACCGAATGCACCAACCAAGGCATTCAGGCCATTGTCGGCCGCGGCGATCTTATCCGCAAAGTTTGTTTCCCCAAATATATCGTAGTCGTCTCCGCCACCCTTACCGCTGTCATCAATGTTCTCATTAATCTGGTTGTCATTTTTGTTTTTGCTCTCATTGATGGCGTCACCCCTTCCTGGACTTGGCTACTTGTTCCCATCCTTCTCTTTGAACTATACTTATTTTCTCTTGGCATATCTTTCCTTCTTGGAGCTATCAATGTCAAATATCGTGATATTACTTCTATCTGGGATGTCGTAGTTCAAGCTCTATTTTATGCAGTACCCATCATTTATCCAATATCTATGGTCGCAGCCACCTCACCTGTTGCCGCCAAAGTTATTCTGCTCAACCCCATCTCTCAAGTCATCCAAGATCTTCGCTATTGCATCGTCACCAAAGAGGCCGTCACCACATGGTCATATGTTGACGAAGAAAATATTATTCTAAAATTCATACCCTTAGCTATTGTTGTTGTCATGCTCACATGGGGATCCTGGTATTTCCGTAAAAAGTCTAAAAAATTCGCGGAGGAAATTTAATGGAAAAAACCGCACCAATAGTCATTTCTGTCAAAAGCTTGCATAAAAGCTTCAAACTCCCCACCGAGCGAGCTTGGGGTTTAAAACAAGCTATTTTTAACCGTCTTAAAGGTATCAAAGGTTACAAAGAGCTCAAAGTTCTAAATGGTATCAGTTTTGACGTCCACCAAAATGAATTTGTCGGTATCGTTGGGCGTAATGGCTCCGGCAAATCCACTCTACTTAAAACTCTTGCCAAAATTTATTTCCCCGAAAAAGGCTCTGTAGAAATCAACGGTACGCTTGTCCCTTTTATCGAGCTCGGCGTTGGCTTCAACCCAGATCTCACCGCTCGCGAAAATGTTTACTTAAACGGTGCTCTTCTTGGTTTTTCCAACAAAGAAATGGACGCCATGTATGACGAAATCGTAGATTTTGCCGAACTTCGTGATTTTATGGACCAAAAACTCAAAAATTTCTCTTCCGGCATGAATGTTCGCCTTGCTTTTTCTATCGCCATTCGCGCCAAAGGTGACATTTTGCTTCTAGACGAAGTCCTTGCTGTTGGCGATGCAGCTTTTCAGCAAAAATGTTCTGACTATTTTGCCTCCATTAAGGGCAAACAAACCGTTATTCTTGTCACCCACTCTATGGAGAATGTCCGCAAATACTGCACTCGCGCTATTCTAATCGAAAATGGTAAAATAAAGTTAATGGGCGATCCCAATGAAGTCGCCGATGCTTATAAAAATTTGTGGAGTTAAATTATGAAATGTGACATTATCATTCCAGTCTACAAAGCTCCCGAATGGGTCAAACTTTGCGTCTATGCTCTCTTTGTCAATACCGACCCAAAGCTCATCAACAAAGTCTACCTTATTAACGACTGCGACGATCCTTTTACCACCAACTGTCTTACCAACCTCAAAACAAAATATGGCAACAAAATCACAGTCAAACAAAATCAAAAAAATCTTGGCTTTGTCAAAACTGTCAATTCCGGATTAGAATTGTCGAGCGCTGATTGCGTATTGCTCCTAAATAGCGACTGCCTCCTTGCCAAAAATACCATCGGAAAATTAATGAATCATCTAGAAAAAAATCCTAAGATTGGTCTCATCTGCCCTCTTGCCAGTAACGCTGCCAACATTACCATTCCCATGCCAGAAGGCTGGAGCTACACTCAAATCGATAAATTATTAGAACAACATTTCTCTGGCCAAAACTTTGATGCCTGCACCATAGTAGGCAATTGCTTAATGATTTCCCGTCAATGTCTAAATAAAGTTGGTAAATTAGACGAAGCTTATGGCACTGGCTATGGCGAAGAAACCGATTATCAATTCAAAGCCATGTCCAAAGGCTTCAAAGCCAAAGTAGCTATAGATACCTACGTCTTTCACAAAGCTGAAGCTTCTTTTGGTAATAGCAAAGAAAAACAAGCTCGTCTTCAAAAAAATCGTGACTTATTCTTTTCGAGATGGGGAGAACAATACAAATCCGAACTCAAAAAATACAATCAAAACGACCCCATTGAGTATATTCAAAGCCATTTACCAAAAGACATTTGGACACCAAAAGTCAAAACTTTATTTTATATTGACGGAATTGTCCAAAACGCTGGCGGAGTTCACTCTATTATTGATATAGTAAACTACCTCACCATCAATGGCGAATCCATCAATATCACCTACAATCTCAAATACCCATACAAAGAAAACATGCTTTTCAATCCTCTCCCAGCCAGCAAAATCAAAGATGCCAAATTTGAACAAGTCGTTTCTAGTGTCTGGAAAACTGCATTTGAAGCGCGTGCCATCACTAGCCACAACCAAGCCAAGCTTTTGTCGTTCGTTCAAGGTTATGAATCTTATTTCGAGAATGGCACCAAATACGGAACGGTTGAATTAAGTTACAAAATTTCAAACAGTATCCTTACCATCTCAAAATATCTCCAAAAAGAGTTACAGAACGTTTTTAAAGAACCGTCCCAAGTTATACCAAACGGTATCAACTTTGATTTAATTCATCTAAACAGCCCTAAAAACAGCAAAGAAACCACCATCACTTTCATTTTGCGCGGAAATCCCATGAAAGGCGATTGGCTACTCATGGATATAATTAAAAAACTTAGCAACCAAGATTTTAAAATCAAAATTAACATCATCTCAATTGAAAAAAAGATTTCTCTTCCTTCCATCGACAATCAAAATATCCAAATCAATTTACTTACCGGACCCCAAGATCGCAATACTATTTATCAATTGCTACAAAATTCCACCATCTATGTAGATGCCTCACTTTCCGAAGGCTTTGGCTTGACCGCCCTAGAAGCCATGGCTTCCGGTTGCGTCCCAGTTGTCTCAGATTCCATGGGTATTAATGAATATATTGAAAACAAGAAAAACGGTATCGTTATCAAAGAAGTTAATAATTCTGATTCTTTTGTCAAGGAAATTACTAAACTCATTAATGATAGTTCTTTGCTAAGAGCTCTCTCCAAGAACGGGCTTACCACTTCCCAAAATTACGATTTTGACAAAATAGTCTCGCAATACATTGACTATTTCAATCATCCACAATTAAAAACCGTTCCTCCAACATTAAACAATACTGAGCAAGCAATTGTTAATAATATGCAACACGATCACAATCAACATTCTCATCGTATCAAAGCATTTAGAGTTGCTCAAAAAGTTATTCCAAAACCAGCCAAAAGAAAATTAGTTTCCACAATTAATAAATTATATAACTACATTAATAAATGATATGAAAAAACAGTTTCGCAAACTATCAAAATTACCCTGGTCAAAAATTTGCTTAATTAGTCTTGTTGCTATCTTCTTTTCTTTTAGTATTATTTTAACTTATGATAGCGGTCATTACCTAAGCTATGTGTCTATTTTTGAAGGTAATTCTCCAGCATCTAACTGGGACATCGTTAGAGGCCCAGTGTTTCCTGGCATCATTCAACTTTCTAATCTTCTCTTTGGCAAAACCAGCACCGGCATATTAATTTGCACCTTTTTGTTCTACCTTTCTTTCGTCGTAATTTGTTGTATCCTTTCCAAAAAAATCTCCAAAAATTACCAGCACCACAAGCTAATTAACACCCTCGTTTTAATTTATTTAATCTTAAACCCCTTAATTTTTGGTTATTTTCACGTTCTATTGACAGAATTTGTTGCAATCACTGTTACAATGCTAAACATTCTCCTCGCCTACAAATGGATTTTTGTTGATTTAAAAAACAAAAAGTCTCTAGTTCTCTATTCACTTTATTTCATATTTACTACTATCTTTTGTTGGCACCTCAAACAACCATATATTATTATTGCCATTGCTCCTGCCATAATTGCCTGCATTATTTCTATCGTAGAAAATCACCAAAAATTCAACCTGCTTTATCGCCTCGGAACTATCATATTTTCTCTAGGATTCCTTATTCTTAGTATTTTATCTTGGAATATAATTCTCGATTCCATGCATGTAGACAAAAACACTGGCAGGGATTCCTCATCAAGCCTAAGTAAGCAGCTCATTACCACATATCAAATTACCGATGAAAGCGACAATCATTTCTCTGCTTTTATCACTGAATTTACAAAAAACCCGGGCAAAATTATTGGCACTTATTTTAATAATTACTGCAGCCTCATCAGCCTTTGTAAAGTTAGCTCCACAAATAGCGTTGATTATATTTCTACAGGCGAGCTTGATTTGTTAGAAACCTACGAGAACACCGCTATCGGCTACGCCACCTTCAACCGAAATAAAAATCTCTTCCAAATGTCCGACGAAATGCAATATCGGGCATCCAGTTATGCTACCGACGTTAGCCGCAACATTTTTCGTCCTTTCTTCAAAGTTCTGTCTTACCCCACCAATATTATCTATAAATTAGTTCTTTTGCTATTGATTCCAGTCACTATTTTCTTAATCGTCATCAAATTCAAAACTAAAGACAAAAAACATCAGCACCTCTTTTATCTCAGTATTATACTCTTGTCTACCGCCTCATTCCACCTTATTTTTAGTGCCGTCGCACTTGTCATAGATCGCTATGCTATCGAAGCATTTATTCCAGCGTGTTTAGGTATTTTTGGAACTATTACTTACGCTAAACTTACCCTCAAAAACAAACCAACATTAAAGTCAAAGCATAAGAGGGCAAATGCATAATTCCAAAATTCTCCTAATTATACCCGCTCACAACGAAGAAGCTTCTATCAAAAAGACCATCGAATCTATCAAAAACTATGACTACGTCATCATAAACGATGGGTCAACTGACCAAACTGAACAAATTTTGATAGATAATAATTATAATTTTATTAGTTTATGCTTCAACCTTGGCATTGGCGGAGCTGTCCAAACTGGTTATAAATATGCCTTTGAAAATGGCTACGATATTGCTGTTCAATTTGATGCCGATGGCCAACACGATGCTAACTCAATCAAGAATCTCATTCAACCGATTATAGATGGCAAAGCAGATTTTGTCATCGGTTCTAGATTTATCCAAAAAAATTCCACCAATTTTAAATCTTCGTTTTTACGTCGAGTTGGCATACGTTTAATCTCAAACGTCATTTTCCTCTTTTCCAAAACCCGTATTTACGATACCACTTCAGGTTTCCGTGCCGCTAACCAAAAAGTTATAGCATATTTTGCCAAAAATTACCCCAAAGAATATCCAGAACCAGTCTCAGATTATGAGCTTATCAAGCTAGGCTACAAAGTTACAGAAGTTCCAGTCAAAATGCACGAACGCACTGCCGGTAAATCTAGTATTCACTCTTGGAAAAGTGCTTATTATGTTATTAATGTTCTACTCTCAATCTTCGCAATTAAACTAAGGAGGAAAAAATGACCACTTTACAAATAGAAATGGCGGCTGCTGCAGCTATTTTATTTATTATTATAATAGTTAGTATTATCAGAAGTAGATTGTCTATCCGCAATTCTATTGCCTGGCTGCTACTACCAGTTATTTTCATTATTATTGCTATTTTTCCCGACCCACTTCAATCTTTTGCCAATTGGCTTGGTTTTGAAACCCTATCCAATTTCATCTTTCTTGTCGTCATAGCCTTACTCATCCTAATTTGTTTCTTCCTTACGCTCTCAAACAGTAAACAACAAGAACAAATCACTAAGCTAAATCAAGAAATCGCTATCCTCAAGCAAAACAAAAAGAAATAAACTATAGCTCTCTAATATATCGCTCAACTGCATCTTGCCAGGTTGGCAATGGTTCAAAACCAGCTTCAACAAGTTTAGACTTATCAAGCCTAGAATTGAATGGTCTTTTAGCCACAGTTTTGCCCGCTTTTTCTTCATACTGCTCAGTTGTCACCGCAGTTACTTTTACGTCCATTCCGGCTTGTTTGTAAATTTCTTCCGCAAATTCTGCCCAAGAAATATAGCCGCCTTCATTAGTTGCATGATAGTAACCATACTTATCAGTTTCAATCATATCTACTAGAAGCCTGGCAAGATCATAAGTATAAGTAGGTGTACCAATTTGGTCTGCGACTACTTCTACTGTGTCGTGAGTTTCCCCCACTTTAATCATCGTCTTGATAAAATTATTCCCATTTTTACCAAACACCCAAGCAATTCTCACAATAAAATATTTATCCAAAATCTCAGAAACTTCTTTTTCGCCATCGAGTTTAGATTCGCCATACACATTCAGCGGAGCATAATCTTTGTCATCTGGTTCCCACGGTATTTCCCCTTGTCCATTAAATACATAGTCCGTAGAAATATACATAAACTTAGCATCTACTCCTTTGGCAGCTTTAGCCAAATTTGCTGTTCCCTCTACGTTCACTGCCATCACAATGTCACGATTGTCAGGATTCTCCGCTCCATCTACATTTGTCCAGGCTGCACAATGAATAATTGCATCCGGTTTGATTTCCGAAACTACTTCAGAAACTTTTTTTACGTCCGTAATATCAAGAATCACGTGTTCAAAATCTGCATCAGAATCAGATCTATCTGCACCAACCCCCTCATGACCACGCTTTTTAAGCTCCATCATTACATCATAGCCGAGTTGTCCACTTGTTCCTGTTACTAATACCTTCACATTATCTCCTTTCTCTTTTTAGCTTCAACGAAGCTAAAAAGTTATTTATTAAAATTGAAATGGAATTCATTTTCATTTCAATTTTCTTTCTGGTTTCTTTGCTGAATTTTCTTTTCCAAAGAAAGTTCAAGTGGTTCCCACCAATCTTTGTGGTCTAAATACCATTGAATGGTTCTTACAATCCCGTCTTCAAATTTAGTTTCTGGTTCCCAACCCAATTCCCTTTTAATTTTAGCCGGATCAATCGCATAGCGACGGTCGTGGCCTTTTCTATCTTCCACATAAGTAATCAAACTTTCTGGTTTTCCAAGTTCCTTCAAAATCAATTTTACAATCTCAATATTAGACTTCTCATTATGACCACCTACATTAAATACTTCACCAACACAATCCGCATGAATAATCATATCAATTGCTTTACAGTGATCTTCCACATATAGCCAGTCGCGAACATTCAGCCCATCACCATAAACCGGCAAAGGTTTATCATTAAGAGCATTGATAATCATGAGT